>CAXUOD010000053.1:0-3283 GCA_964252585.1 uncultured Lichenihabitans sp.
ACGGACGAGTCGGGATCGATGGAAAAGAAGAAGCGCGAGGGATATTTCTGATGGATGGCGCACCCGCCGCGAGCGTCCCGATGTCTTCTGCAAAGCCTGCGGGCACCCTCCCGACCTTGCGTTTCCTGACCTGCGGCTCGGTCGACGACGGCAAGTCGACGCTGATTGGTCGGCTGCTCTACGAGCAGAACTCGATCTTCGAGGACCAGCTCTCGGCGCTCGAACGCGATTCGAAGAAGCACGGCACGGTCGGCGACGATATCGATTTCGCCTTGCTGGTCGATGGACTGGAAGCCGAGCGCGAGCAGGGCATCACGATCGATGTCGCCTACCGGTATTTCTCGACCCCGAAACGCGCCTTCGTCGTCGCCGACACGCCGGGGCACGAGCAGTTCACCCGCAACATGGCGACCGGGGCCTCGAACGCCGACCTCGCGATCCTCCTGGTCGACGCCCGCAAAGGGCTGCTGCCGCAGACCCGGCGCCACGCCTATATCGTCTCGCTGCTCGGCATCAAGACCGTCGTTCTCGCGGTCAACAAGATCGACCTCGTGGGTTACGACCAGCATGTGTTCTCGGAGATCGTGCAGGCCTTCGCCGACTTCTCGGCCAGGCTGAACTTCAGGAGCGTCACGCCGATCCCCGTCTCGGCGCGCTACGGCGACAACCTGTCGGAACCTTCGGCCCACATGCCCTGGTACACGGGACCGACCCTCGTGGGCTTCCTGGAAGGCATCGATGTCTCGGACCACCGGGGCTCGGGGCCGTTCCGGTTGCCGGTGCAGTGGGTCAACCGGCCGGACCTCGACTTCCGCGGTTACGCGGGCACGATCTCCGGCGGCGCCGTCAGGCCGGGCCAGGAGGTCGTGGTCTCCGGCTCGGGCCGCACCAGCACGGTCGACCGGGTCATCGGCCCCGGCGGCGATGTCGAGGTCGCGCGGGCCGGCGATGCCGTCACGCTGACGCTCAAGGACGAGATCGACATCGCACGGGGCGACCTCCTGGCCGATCCGAAGCACCGTCCCCCGGTGGCGGACCAGTTCGCGGCCCACATCATCTGGATGAGCGAGGAACGGCTGTTGCCCGGCCGCTCCTACCTCATGAAGATCGCCACCAAGCTCGTGCCCGTCACGGTCACCGACCTGAAGCACCGGATCGACATCAACAGCCTCGAGCACCATGCGGCCAAGACCCTCGGGCTGAACGAGATCGGTTTCTGCAACCTCGCGGTCTCGTCGCCGATCGCCTTCGATCCCTACCACGAGAACCGCGACACCGGCGCCTTCATCCTCATCGACCGCGCCACCAATGCCACGGCCGGGGCCGGTCTCGTCGATTTCGCGCTGCGTCGCGCCACCAACATCCACTACCAGGACCTGACCGTCACCAAGGAGGCGCGCGCCGCGCTGAAGCACCAGAAGCCCGCGATCCTCTGGTTCACCGGCCTTTCGGGCGCCGGCAAATCGACGGTTGCCAATATCGTGGAAGCCAAGCTGCACGGACGCGGAGTCCATACTTTGATGCTCGACGGCGACAACGTGCGCCACGGCCTCAACAAGGACCTGGGCTTCACGGACGGAGACCGCGTCGAGAACATCCGTCGCGTCGGCGAAGTGGCCAAGCTCATGGTCGAAGCGGGGATCGTGGTGCTGTGCAGCTTCATTTCGCCCTTCCAGGCGGAGCGCCGCATGGTGCGGGAACTCGTCGGCAGGGACGAGTTCTTCGAGGTGTTCGTCGACGCGCCGATCGAGGCCTGTATCGCCCGCGACCCGAAGGGGCTCTACAAACGGGCGCTCGCCGGCGAAATCCGCAATTTCACCGGCATCGATCAGGCCTATGAACGCCCCGAAGCGGCCGAGATCGTGCTCGACGCCGGCGCTGGCGTGCCCGAAAACCTCGCCGACCAGGTCATCGCGGCGCTCGAAGCCCGGGACGTCATCCAGAGGTTCTGACACGGGATCGGCGGTCCTTAACGAGGTTTCCACAAAACCTCCAATCACCGTTTGACACCGATGCCATTGATACGATTAATGCCCCCAGTCCGAACGGCGACATACGCCGTCGGCTGATACTTTTTCGTTCGCCGGTGCAATCGAGATGGCGCCGGGGATCTCTCAGGGAGTGGAACGTGATCAATAGACGGACGTTTGCCGCCGTAGCGCTCGGCACGATGGCCCTGGCCTCGACGGCGCTGACGCCGGCCTTCGCGGCCAAGGGCGACCTCATCGGCGTCGCCATGCCGACCAAGTCTTCGGCCCGCTGGATCGACGACGGCAACAACATGGTCAAGCAGCTCGAAGCCAAGGGTTACAAGGCCGACCTGCAATATGCCGACGACGACATCCCGAACCAGCTCGCCCAGATCGAGAACATGGTCACCAAGGGCGCCAAGGTTTTGGTAATCGCCTCGATCGACGGGACCACGCTGTCCGACGTTCTGGCAAAGGCGCACGACGCGGGCGTCAAGGTCATCGCCTATGACCGCCTCATCAAGGGCTCGCCCAACGTCGACTACTACGCCACCTTCGACAACTTCAAGGTCGGCGTGTTGCAGGGCACGAGCATCGTCGACCAGCTCGGGTTGAAGGACGGCAAGGGTCCCTTCAACATCGAGCTCTTCGGCGGTTCGCCGGACGACAACAACGCCTACTTCTTCTACGACGGCGCGATGTCGATGCTGCAGCCTTACATCGACTCGAAGAAGCTCGTCGTGCAGAGCGGACAGACGGGCATGAAGGTCGTGTCGACGCTGCGCTGGGACCCGGCGGTCGCTCAGGCCCGCATGGATAACCTGCTCAGCGCCTATTACACCACCAAGAAGGTGGATGCGGTCCTGTCGCCCTACGATGGCCTTTCGATCGGAATCCTGTCGTCGCTGAAGGGCGTCGGCTACGGCTCGGGCGATATGAAATACCCGGTCGTCACGGGCCAGGATTGCGAGGTCCAGTCCGTGAAGTCGATCATCGCGGGCGAGCAGACATCCTCGATCTACAAGGACACGCGCGAACTCGCCAAGGTCGTCGTGGGCATGGTGGATGCGCTGGAAACCGGCTCGAAACCCGAGGTCAACGACACCAAGACCTATGACAACGGCAAGAAGGTCGTTCCGTCCTATCTCTTGAATCCGGTTCTGGTCAACAAGGCCAACTGGAAGGCAACTTTGGTCGATGGCGGCTACTACACGCTGAGCAAACTCGGCCAGTAAGCCACGAACCCGGCCCCCCGAGCGGGGGCGGGCCCCCCCAGGGGGGCCGGGGGGCCACCGCACCCACCGCCCCACGGC
>CAXUOD010000053.1:3293-21123 GCA_964252585.1 uncultured Lichenihabitans sp.
AGACAGGTACAGGGCAGCCGACGTCAGATTGCGTGCGGCGCTCGATGTGCGTTAATCTCACGTGAGGTCGCCGACCGGTCGGCGCGACAAGGGACGCCATGAGCCCGATCCTGGAAATGCGGGGGATCACCAAGACGTTTCCGGGCGTCAAGGCGCTCGACAACGTGAACCTCGCGGTTCAGCCCGGCGAGATCCATGCGATCTGCGGCGAGAACGGTGCCGGCAAATCGACGCTGATGAAGGTGTTGAGCGGGGTCTACCCGCATGGGAGCTACACCGGCGACATCGTCTACCAGGGCAAGCCCGTCCAGTTCCGCGACATCCGGGAGAGCGAACACCTCGGGATCATCATCATCCACCAGGAACTGGCGCTCGTACCGCTCCTGTCGATCGCCGAGAACATCTTCCTCGGCAACGAGACCTCCCGCTTCGGCGTCATCGATTGGGACCGCGCCTTCGCCCGCACGCGCGAGTTGCTCGCCATCGTGGGGCTCGACGAGAATCCCGAGACCTTGATCACCAACCTTGGGGTCGGCAAGCAACAACTGGTCGAGATCGCCAAGGCCTTGTCGAAGGAGGTGAAGCTGCTGATCCTCGACGAGCCCACGTCGAGCTTGAACGAGAGCGACAGCCAGAAACTGCTCAATCTGCTGCTCGGCTTCAAGGCACGCGGCATCTCCTCGATCCTGATCTCGCACAAGTTGAACGAGATTTCGACGGTGGCCGATCAGATCACCATCATTCGCGACGGCAGCTCCGTCGAAACGCTCGACTGCCACAAGGACAGCATCAACGAGGACCGGATCATCAAGGGCATGGTGGGCCGGGACATGGAGCACCGTTACCCTCCCCGAACCCCAAAGGTCGGCGCTCCCCTGTTCGAGGTCCGAAACTGGACGGCTCATCACAACGTCCATGCCGACCGCGCCGTCGTCAAGAACGTCAGCTTGCGGGTCAACCGCGGGGAGATCGTCGGCGTTGCGGGTCTGATGGGGTCGGGCCGGACGGAACTCGCGATGAGCGTCTTCGGCCGGTCCTACGGACAGAACATCTCGGGCGAGGTGCTGATCGACGGCAAGCCTGCCGATGTATCGACCATCAGCCGGGCTATCGACAGCGGCATCGCCTACGTGACCGAAGACCGCAAACAGCTCGGCCTCGTCCTCGACGAAAACATCACCAAGAACACGACGCTCGCGAACCTGCCCGGCGTCTCCTCCGCCATGGTGATCGACAGCGACCGCGAGTTCACCGTCGCCACGGATTACCGCAGCAAGCTGAATATCAGGTCCTACGGGGTCGAACAGCAGACCGTGAACCTCAGCGGCGGCAACCAGCAGAAGGTCGTGCTCAGCAAATGGCTGTTCACGAAACCCGAGGTCCTCATTCTCGACGAGCCGACGCGCGGCATCGATGTCGGGGCTAAATACGAGATCTACGCCATCATCAACGCGCTCGCCGACGAAGGCAAAGGCGTGCTGATGATCTCGTCCGAAATGCCGGAACTGCTCGGCATGTGCGATCGCATCTATGTGATGAACGAAGGCCGGTTCGTGGGTGAATTCACGGGTGCCGAGGCGAGCCAGGAAAAGATCATGCGGGCCATCATGCGATCGAAGGACCTCCACTGATGAGCTCTATCAACGCCCCGGGCGACCTCAAGCCAGCCCTGCCGACCGCCGAGACCTCGCCGGGCTCGGGTCTGCGCCGCATGCTCCAGAAGGGTAACTTCCGGGATTACGGTCTCCTGATCGCGCTCGCGGTCATCATGCTGTTCTTCGAGTTCAAGACGAACGGCGTGCTGTTCGAGCCGCTGAACCTCACCAACCTCATTCTCCAGAACAGCTATGTCGTCGTCATGGCGCTGGGCATGCTGCTCATCATCGTGGCGGGACACATCGACCTGTCGATCGGCTCGGTCGTCGGCTTCGTCGGCGCACTGGCGGCCGTGCTGATGGTGCAGGGGCTCCATCTCGGTCTCGGCTTCATCGGACTCGACGCCGTCGGCTTCGACATTCCGCCGTTGAACTATGGCTTGGCCACGATCATCTGCCTCGTGGTGGGCGGTCTCGTCGGCGCCGCGCAGGGTTACTGGGTCGCGTATTTCAAGATCCCGAGCTTCATCGTCACGCTGGCGGGCATGCTGGTGTTCCGCGGCCTGACCTTGGCGGTTCTCAACGGCGCCTCGGTCGGCCCCTTTCCCGACATCTTCCAACTGCTGGCCAAGGGCTTCATCCCGAACTTCGCGGGCCATTGGACATCCGTGATCATCGGTGCTGTCCTCTGGGGCATCCTCCTCGCCACCAGCCTGCGCCGGCGGATCACGCAACAGCAGCACAAGGTCGTCGTCGAATCGATCGGGGCCTTCGCGCTCCGCAACGGTGCCATCGGGCTCGTGCTCCTAGGATTCGCGTATCAGATGAGCTCCTACCGGGGCCTTCCGAACGTCCTCATCATCATGTTCGTGCTGATCATGCTGTATCGCTTCGTCACCAACCAGACGACGATCGGCCGCCGCATCTACGCGCTCGGCGGAAATTTCAAGGCCGCCAAGCTGTCCGGCATCAAGACCGAACGACTGACCTTCCTGACCTTCGTCAACATGGGCGTCCTGGCGGGCTTGGCCGGCATGATCTTCGCGGCGCGCCTCAACACGGCAACCCCGAAAGGTGGCCTCGGCTTCGAACTCGACGTCATCGCGGCGTGCTTCATCGGCGGTGCATCGGCGGCGGGCGGCGTCGGCAAAGTGACGGGCGTCGTGATCGGCGCCTTCATCATCGGAGTGATGAACAACGGCATGTCGATTCTCGGGATCGGCATCGATTATCAGCAGGTCATCAAGGGCCTCGTCTTGCTCGGCGCCGTTTGCCTCGACGTCTACAACAAGAACAAGGCGGCGTGACCGGCAGCGAGCCGCGCGGCGCCGAGGGCTGTCGACTCGCCAGCAAGCTGACGCCAATGCTTCGCAGGCCGGAGTCGGCGGTGCGGTCTCGTTTCCGCTCGGTCGTCGACAGCGCCAAGTCTGCGAGGAGAATAGCCTCAGGTGTTCAGCTTCACCCGCGCCGAACCAGCCGGGCTGCGAAGAAGCCGTCGAGCCCGATCAGGGGTGGGTCGAGGCGGGCCGGATGGCTCGGCAGCGTCCTGAGTTCGCCCAAAGGCGTGATGCTTTGGGTCAGACCAGCGATCTCGGAGGCTGCAACAGGGGAACGGACGAGATCGGGATTGCGCCGCAACAACGCCGCGACCTGGGCTTCGCCTTCTTCGGGTTCCAACGAACAGACGCAATAGACGAGGCGACCGCCGGGGCGGAGCAAGGCGGCAGCGCGGTCGAGCATGCGGGACTGGATCGCGGCAAGGGTGGTGATATCGGACGCACGCTTTGTCCAGCCGACGTCGGGGTGCCGCCGCATGGTCCCCGTGGCGGTACACGGGGCATCGAGCAGTACGGCATCGAAGGCCTGCGCCGTATAGGCCGTAGCATCGGCGACCTCGGTCTCGGCGCTGAACCCGAGACGTTCGAGATTGGTCGCAAATCGCTTCAGCCGTTCGGCCGATCGATCAACCGCCGTCACAATAGCGCCGGTCGCGCAGAGTTGGGCCGTCTTGCCCCCCGGTGCTGCACAGAGGTCCACCACCCGTTCTCCCGCCTCGGTGGCGAGCAAGCGGGCAGGTAGCGCCGCAGCGGCATCTTGAACCCACCACTGCCCGTCCTCGTAGCCGGCGAGATCCGGCACCGGCGTTTGCGTGCGCAGCCTGATCGATCCCGTATCCAGCAGCTCGCCGTCGAGCCGCTCGGCCCATCCCTCCGGATCGCTCTTGACCGTAATATCGAGGGGAACTTCGCCGCGATTGGCCAGCGCGATCGCGGCCGCCGTTTCATCGCCGTAAATTCTGCGCCACCGTGCCGCGAGCCAGCTCGGCGTGTCGATGAAAGGGTCTGAGCTCTCATGCTCATCGCGCTCGCGAGCGACATTTCGCGCGACCGCATTGGCGAGACCCGCGTAGGGGAGGCTCAGCGGATCGAGCCGAACGGCCTGGACGCAGGCATTGACCGCCGCATGGTCGGGAATATTCAGAAACAGGATCTGGGCAGCCGTCACCACCAGAATCCACTCCAGCTGGCCGCTCTTCTTCGGCAAGCCCTTCTCGAGCAGGCGGCCCAGAAAACGCCGCAAGGTCCCGAGACGGCGAAGCGACACCACGACGATCGACCTCACAAGCGCGCGGTCCCGATCGTCGAAACTCGTGAAGCGGGGGTGATTGCCGGCCGCGACGAGAGCCTCATCGAGGCCGCGGCCGTTGAGAACGATATCGCTCAGTGCGGCGGCGGCTGCCAGCCGCGGCGCCAACCCGGACGGAAGTTCAGCCGGAACGATGGCCGGCTTCATGCCCGGCTTGGTGCGCGCATTTCGCTGATTCGGTGGTTTGAACGACACTGATCAGCAACCCATATGAAGGACTGGGCTCCGGAAAGCGTGCGCCATTGGGGCGCTTGACTGGAAGACGGCCGCGACGGGCGTCAGTCTGCTTGGCATGCTGGCCTTCTGCCGACGTGCTCCAGACTGCCAGAGGACGTATTCGGCTTACGAAACGCAAGGCTTCTCAGCCTCTTTCCATGATCATGGCATTAAAAGGTGTTTGTAACGTGATAGAGCCTGTCAGAGTAGATGCGACCAAGGTTCCCGACGCCGCAGCGGAGGCAGGTTTGCCAGACGCCGCACGTCGTGCCCTGCAGGAAGCGCAGTCTCGTCGCATCGCGCGAAAAGGAACCAGCGAAACACTGCCGCGGGAGGTCAATGGTCGTCAGGGGCCGGAACCCGTGCGATACGGCGATTGGGAAAACAAAGGCATCGCCAGCGATTTCTGACGATGCTCCCGCTAGGTGGCCGCAGGCCGATCGTTCGTCGAAGGTCAGCCGTGATCCTTGTTGGCGTCCAAACTTCCGCCGACCTGATTGACCGCAGACTTGGCATGCGTTCCGACGTCGCGGACGAGGTCGTTCAGATTTTCGGTCGACAGCCCGTGGTCGGCAGCCGACTGCTTGACGTTTTCCACAGCCTGCCCCGCTGCGGCGCGCAACGTGTCCACTTCTTGACGGGCCGCGTCCTGAGCAGCCTGCCGGACCGAGTGCGCCGTGCTGCCCATCCAATTGTCCTCCGTTTGCGTTATGGGGAGTGCCGCGCCGATGGCGGCACCGACCGCGAGGCCGATTGCACCCAAGATCAAGGGCTGCTCTTCGAGGAGGTTCGACAGCTTGGACTTCACCTCGCTGCGATCGTGGGGAATGTACCTGGAGGCATTCTGCATGGCATCACGCGCTTTCGAGGAAGAAGAGTAGTAGACGTCCGACGCCTGTCGTTTCAACACACCGACCTGACCCGAAACAGCGGAGGTTTGGTCGGACACATAATCCTTCACGCCGTCACGCAAGGATGAGACCGAACCGGCAAAACCAGTGCCGCCCGATGTCATCGTGATGCGTCGCGGTGTTCTTGGTGCCGCAGGATCGAACCGGGAATTGCGCAACATCGACGGACGCGTCGTGACGGTGCCGCTCTTCGAGCCTGACCGACCCAGACCCTTCGACGCCACTCCCATGATCATTGCGGCACCGGCAGCGATCAAGATCGCTGGGATCGGGTAGCTCTTCGCGACATCGGCAAGATTATCGGCCACTGCGGATGCTCCGACCCGGGCATTGCTGACCACTTCCTCCATCACATTTTCAGGCTTCAGGTTCGTGCGAAGCTGTTCCAGGGTGCTGGCCAGATGGGCACGCGTGTCTTCGGCCTCGTGCGCCACCTCGCTTGAGGTCTGAGCGTGGTCGGCACTCATTTCACCTGCTCCTTGACGATGTCGGCATCCTTGCCGAGTTGATTCAAACTTCGCTTCGGCGTGAGATTGTCGGCCGAGAGTTGTTTCAGGGCGATATAGAGCGCGATCGCGCCGACGATCGCAATGCACCCGCCGACGATGAAGTAGGCTCCCCAAGCCACGACCCCGAAGAAGATCACCAGTTGGACGATGCCGAAGAGGATGATGAACAGGGCAGCGAGAAGCAGCACGGCCGCAACCAGAATGACGACGATGGCCTTGACGGCAGCGGAAATCTTTTCGGAGATCTCGGTCTTCACGAGACGGATTTCCGTCTCGAACAGATGGGTCATCTGGGCCAGGGCATCGGCGAAGAGCGATGGCGTAGACGGCCGCGTCGGCGTTTCGATGGTCATGGACTTCCCTCCTCGACCTCAGGACGCCGGATCGAAGCCGCCATGGAACACCGGTTCATCGACGACGACCGGCGCATCGCTCTTGAAGAAGCGGGCCAGGAGAAACCCAGCCAGGACTGCTCCGCCGAAGAAGGCCACAGGCTGCTGGCGCCCGAAGGTCGCGAGCGTCGAGATGACGTCGCCGATGTCGCTGGAGCGGAGGTCGTCGGCGATGCGGTCGACGTTCTCCGCAGCGGTGCGAACGAGCTTGGCCATTTGCGGATTGCTCGTATCGAGATCGGACGCCGCATTTTGCGCCGCCTTGGCTACGCCGGAGATCTTGTCCGCCCCCATGGCCTTCTGCTGATCGACGATCTCGTTCAGACGGTTACGAGCCTGGTCGGCCATCGAAAGGGCAGCCCCCTTGGCCTCGGTCGCAGCCTGCGACGCCTGATCCTTGAAGGTCGAGATCGTCGTATCGAGCTTGGCTTTGGTCGCGGGATCGGACGTGGCCCCGGCGAGCTTGTCCTTCGCCTGATCGACTCCCTGCGAGACGCTCTTCGATGCGCTGTCGACCGACTGAGCCGCATCGCGACGAAGATCCTGGAAGCGGGCATTCAGCTCGCTTGGTGCCGGCGAACTCTCGTCGGGGAACGTCTTCATCGGATCACTCATCGCATCCTCCACCTGCCGAAGCACGAGGACGCGATTGGAACGTCCTCAGCTCATGTCGGCGAGCCAACGAAGCTGAGGGGAGGCTTGTTCCGGCCGGCGAGCCTCACGGCATCATGACGACGGGCGTGCCCACTTCGACGCGGTCGAACAGGTCGACGATGTCTCGGTTCAACATCCGGATGCAGCCGTAGGAGGCGGCCTTGCCGATCGAATCCGGGCGGTTCGTGCCGTGGATCGCGTATTCGTCGCCGCTCAGCGTCAAGGCCCGCATGCCCATGGGATTGCGGGACGAGCCTCCGGGGATATAGTCCGGCAGCCAAGGCTCGGCGGCCTTGACCTCGGCCGGAGGCGCCCAGGCGGGGTTGCGGTATTTGCCGTCGATCTGGACCGTGCCGCGCCACTGCTTGCCGGTCTTTCCGACCGCTACGGGATAGCTGATCGGCTGACCATCGTCCGTGATCAGGTAGAGGCGCCTGGCCGACTGGCTGATCACGACCGTGCCGGGCGGGTAGGACCCGATGTTCACCACGGCGGCACGGGCCGGGATCACGGCCGTGAAAACCACGGCCAACATCGCGGCCGCGATGCAAAGGGCAAGGACCGCGTGGGTCAGGACGGCTTTCGGCGTGACGTTCGAACGTGGTGAAAAGCCGGCGCGGTACGACGGTTCCATGCGACATGCTCCCTGCCGGTCTCTGCCGGATGCAGCGGCAAAGTGCCGTCGGGGACCTGAATGCACGGTTACCCGAAAGGCGTCGGACCTCGACGCGTTGCGGGCAAGGTGAACGGTTAACTCGTTCCCGTCCGCCGGCCAGCGCGACGGCTTGGCTCTCAAACGCGGTTGGCCACGAGATCGTCGACCACGGAAGGGTCTGCCAGGGTCGACGTGTCGCCGAGACTCCCGAGTTCGTTCTCCGCGATCTTGCGCAAGATGCGGCGCATGATCTTGCCTGACCGGGTCTTGGGCAGGCCGGGGGCGAACTGGATCACGTCGGGCGACGCGATGGGACCGATCTCCTGGCGGACATGCGCCACCAGGGCCTTGCGCAGCCCGTCGCTGGCTTCGACCCCCTGCATGAGGGTGACATAGGCATAGATCCCCTGCCCCTTGACGTCGTGCGGAAAGCCCACGACCGCGGCCTCCGAGACGCTGTCATGCGCCACGAGGGCGCTTTCCACCTCGGCCGTCCCCATGCGATGGCCCGAGACGTTGATCACGTCGTCCACCCGCCCCGTGATCCAGTAATAGCCGTCCTGGTCGCGTCGGCAGCCGTCGCCGGTGAAGTACTTGCCGGGATAGGCCGAGAAATAGGTCTCCTCGAATCGTTTGTGGTCGCCGTAGACCGTTCGCATCTGACCGGGCCAACTGTCGGCGATGACCAGGTTGCCCTGACAGGCGCCGTCGACCACCTTGCCGTCCGTGTCCATGATCTCGGGCTGCACGCCGAAGAAGGGGCGGGTGGCGGAGCCGGGTTTCAGCGCCGTGGCGCCGGGCAACGGCGTGATCAGGATGCCGCCCGTCTCGGTCTGCCACCACGTGTCCACGATGGGACAGCGGCGTTCTCCGACGACGCCGTGGTACCATTCCCAGGCTTCCGGATTGATGGGCTCGCCCACGGAACCGAGCAGCCGCAAGCTCGCTCGGCTGGTCCTCTTCACAGCGTCGTCGCCGGCTCCCATCAGGGCCCGGATCGCGGTCGGCGCCGTATAGAGGATGGAGACCTTGTGCTTGTCCACCACCTCCCACATGCGCGACACGGAAGGATAGTTGGGGACGCCCTCGAACATCAGCGTCGTGGCGCCGTTGGCGAGCGGCCCGTAGACGATGTAGGAGTGGCCGGTCACCCAGCCAACGTCGGCCGTGCACCAGTAGATATCCCGGTCGTGCATGTCGAAGACGTATTCATGCGTCATGGCGGCATAGACGAGGTAGCCGGCCGTCGTATGCAGCACGCCCTTCGGCTGGCCGGTCGAGCCCGATGTGTAGAGGATGAAGAGGGGTGCCTCGGCCTCCATTTCAGCGGCCGGGCATTCGGTGCCGACCGTCGCGGCGGCATCGTGGTAATAGACGTCCCGGCCCTGCGTCATCGCCACCTTGGCCCCGGTACGGGCCACGACCAGGACATGCTCGACGAGCCCGGACTTCACGATCGCGGCGTCGACATTGTGTTTCAGCGGCACGGTGCGGCCGCCGCGCAGAGCCTCGTCGGCCGTGATCACGAGCCGCGACGAGCATCCCGTGATGCGGCCCGCCAGGGCCTCGGGCGAGAAGCCGCCGAACACCACCGAGTGGACCGCGCCGATGCGGGCACAGGCCAGCATGGCGAAGGCAGCCTCCGGGATCATCGGCATATAGATCGTGACGGTATCGCCCTTGCCGATCCCCTGCGCCTTGATGACGTTCGCGAACCGGCCGACCTCGGCGTGAAGCTCGCGGTAGGTGATGGCGCGCTGCTCGCCGGGATCGTCCCCTTCCCACAGGATGGCGACCTTGTCGCCCTTGGCGGCAAGGTGCCGGTCGATGCAGTTCATCGCCACGTTGGTGGTGCCGTCGCCGTACCATTCGATCGACACCTGGCCCGGCGCGAAGGATGTGGCCTTGACCCGGCTGTAAGGTTTGATCCAGTCGATCCGCATGCCGTGCTCGCCCCAGAACCCCGTCGGGTCCTTAAGCGAGCGCGCGTACATCTCGGCATAGCGGCGCGCCCCGATCAGGGCACTCTTCCCGAACGATTCCGGCACATCGTAGACGTGATCGGACATGGCGCACCCTCCTCGACTCCGGCATCCGACGATCGACCTCTCCGGGCCTTCGGTGACAAGGATGCAAGCAGACGGGGTATCACAACCGGCAATCTCGGGAAAGACTGCGGGACCGGGCGGAGGTCCGCCTGAGCCGTCCCATACGATCGGCGGGCATAGGAGAGCGAGGCTCGGTGCCGCGGGAGATCAAGCGTCGCGGCAGCCTGACGAGGGGGCTCGCCTGCGCGTCGGTCTACGAGCAATCCTTGGCGACGCGGTCGAGTGCCTGGCCGAGGCCGGAGAGCGAATAGGAATCGGTGGCCAGTGCTCCCTTGGTGCCCGGCGCCTTGACGACGAGCCGGCCGTGTTTCTTCATCACGTCGATGAGTTGGCCTTCCTGAGCCGCGTTCTTCATCCAGGCATTCTGCCCCTTGGTGACGAGGTCGAAGGTCGTGGTGCCGACTTCGGCCTTGGCGTCTCCGCTCCCCTCCTTGAGCGGTAGCCCCATGATGACCGACACCTCGTTGTGCACGCCCTCGCCGGGCCGGCTGGATATGAAGATATAGGCTTGCTCTCGCTTCAACGTCGCGGGGGTTCGTTCCTTGGGCTGCGCCAAGGCGTAGCAGATCTTGCTCTTGGCCCCCTGGGCCTCGTAGGCGCCCCAATCGCCGAAAGTGCCGACCAGGGTGGGTTTGCCGCTCGGCGCCGCGTCTTTTTTGCCCGCTGTCTTGGATGCGGCCGCCGGCTTGGGCTTGAGATGGCCTTGCGCCAGAACCGGTGACGCAGCCGACAGGACCACGGCACCCGCGGCCGCGACGACAAAGCGGAACTGCCCGTTCAACACACGAATCATCGAAGACGACCTTCTTGCATCCAGCAGGGGACGGCGACTGCTACACCCGACCGACCTTCTAACCATCACAATCTTTACCATGCGTGACGGTCGCGGCGAAATTCGGGTAGGGAGAGCGCGGAGCCCATCGTGCTGCAGCGAACGGATGTGGAACGCCGCAACGAGGCACCAGCCGTGGCATGCGTTCTGCACGCCGGGAACAACGCGGAGAGCGAGCGTTTGGACCTCAACACCATCGAGTCTCTGGTCGAGCAGCCCGGGCGCATCGCCATCGGCGAGTGGCGTCCGGGCGACGCCTGGTTGGCCGGGGGAACATGGCTGTTCTCCGAGCCGCAGCCGCATCTGGCGCGGCTTCTCGATCTCCACGGGTTCGGCTGGCCCGCCATGGAACAGGACGACTTCGGCCTGACGATCGCCGCCACCTGCCGTATCGCCGACCTCGAACGCTGGACGCCCCCGCCGGCCTGGACGGCCGCCGCGCTCGTGCCGCTGTGCTGCCGGGCCCTCCTCGGCTCGTTCAAGATCTGGAACAGCGCCACCGTCGGGGGCAACGTCTGTCTCGCCTTGCCGGCCGGCCCGATGACGTCGTTGACCGCGGCCCTCGAAGGCTCCTGCCGTATCTGGGGGGCCGAGCGGGATCGCGACGTGCCGATCGAAGAGTTCATCACCGGGGCTGGCCGCAATGCGCTCGCGCCCGGCGAGTTGCTTCGGTCGATCCGCTTCCCGGCCGAGGCTCTCGCCAGGCGGGCCGCCTTCCGCCAGGTTTCGTTGACGCCGCTCGGGCGATCTGGCGCGTTGCTGATCGGCACGCGGGGGCTGGACGGCAGCTTGCGCCTGACGGTCACGGCCGCGACCGTCAGGCCGGTCGTGCTCGCTTTCCCGACGCTGCCCGATCGCGAGTCCCTGGCAACCGCCATCGCCGCCATTCCAGAGTTCCTCATGTTCGACGACGTTCACGGCCGACGGGATTGGCGGCGAGCTGTCACGGCGCATCTCGCGGCCGAGATCCTCGACGAGCTTCGCGGCGCATGAGTTTCACGGTCAACGGAACCGCGGCCAAGGCCGCACCGCGCCCCGGCCAGTGCCTTCGCACCTTCCTGCGCGAGCAGGGCTGGTTCGGCGTCAAGAAGGGCTGCGACGCCGGCGATTGCGGGGCTTGCACGGTCTGGATCGACGGCGAACCCGTGCACAGCTGCATCACGCCGGCCTTCCGGGCTCGCGGACGGGCCGTCACCACGATCGAGGGGCTGGCCGGCCCGACCGAACTGCACCCCCTGCAGCGCGCCTTTCTCGACGCGCAGGGATTCCAATGCGGCTTCTGTACGGCCGGGATGATCATGACGGCCGCGAGCCTGGACCAGGCGCAACGGCGCGACCTTTCGGCGGCGCTGAAGGGCAATCTTTGCCGCTGCACCGGCTACCGATCCGTCGCGGACGCGATCGACGGCAAGCTCGCGGTCGACGGATCGCGCAATCTCGGCGCGCCTGGCGGACCGGGCGTCGTCACGGGCGGTGTTCGCTACACGGCCGATGTCGCGCCCGAGGGCCTGCTGCACATCAAGCTTCTGCGGTCGCCCCATGCCCATGCCCGCGTGGTGGCGATCGACGCATCGGCCGCCCGCGCGCTACCGGGCGTGGTCGCGGTGCTGACGCATGAGGACGCACCCGCCGTCCTGTTCTCCACGGGCCGCCACGAACTCGACGGCGACGATCCCTTCGACACGCGGCTGCTCGACGACGTCATGCGGTTCCATGGTCAGCGGGTCGCGGCCGTGGTGGCCGAGACGGAAGCCGCGGCCGAGGAAGGGTGCCGCCGGCTCGACGTCATCTACGACGTCCTGCCGGCCGTCTTCGACCCCGAGGCCGCCATGGCGCCGGGTGCACCCCTGCTGCATCCGGAGAAACATTCGGCCGGGATCCAACATCCCGACCGCAATGTCGTGGCGGAGTTTCACGCCGAGATGGGCGATGCGGCGCAGGGGTTTGCCGACGCCGCTGCCGTTCATGAAGCCACCTACCGGGCGCAGCGGATCCAGCACGCCCACCTCGAAACCCATGTGGCGATCGCTTGGCTCGATGGCGACGGCCGACTGACCGTCAGGACATCGACGCAGGTGCCGTTTCTGACCCGCCGCGCGCTCTCCCGGGTACTGGGGCTCCCGTCTGACCGGATCAGGGTCTTCTGCGATCGGGTGGGCGGCGGCTTCGGCGGCAAGCAGGAGATGCTGGTCGAGGACGTCGCGGCTCTGGCGGCCCTGCGGACCGGCCGGCCGGTGAAGCTCGAGTTCACCCGAGAAGAACAGTTCACGTCCGCGACGACACGGCACCCGATGGAGATCGCGGTCAAGATCGGGGCGCGGCACGACGGCCGGCTGACCGCCATCGCGATCCGCGCCGTCTCGAACACGGGAGCCTATGGCAACCATGCGGGTGGGGTCCTCCACCACGGATGCGGGGAATCCATCGCGGTCTACAACTGCCCCAACAAGAAGGTCGACGGTTTCGCGGTCTACACGAACAGCGTTCCGGCGGGGGCCTTTCGCGGCTACGGCTTGAGCCAGCTGGTCTTCGCGGTGGAATCGGCCGTCGACGAACTCGCGCGCAAGCTCGGGATCGACCCTTTCGAGATGCGGCGGCGCAACATCATCCACCCCGGCGACCTGATGGTCGGCACCAGTACGGATCAGGGCGACGTCCAGTACGGCTCCTATGGCCTCGACCAGGCGCTGACGCTGGTCGAGGCGGCGCTCGACCGCGGACCGGCTCATCCGCCGCCGGACGCTACCGCGCCGGCGACCGCTTTTTCGGACGGAGATTGGGCGCTGGGCCGCGGCATGGCGCTCTCCATGATCCACACGATCCCGCCGCGCGGTCATTTCGCCGATGCCCGCATCGCTCTCGACCGCGATGGCCGCTTCACCTTGGCGGTCGGCACCGCCGAGTTCGGCAACGGCTCGACCACGACCCATGTGCAGATCGCCGCCGAGATCCTGTTCACCACGCCCGACCGGATATCGGTCCGCCAATCCGATACCGATGCCGTGGCGCATGATACCGGCGCCTATGGCTCGACCGGCCTCGTCGTGGCCGGCACGGCGGTGCTGCGGGCCGCCGAGGCGCTGCGTGATCGCCTGTTGACGGCCGCTGTGGAACGCAGCGGAGGTGGGGGCGCCTGGACCTTGGCGGCCGGCGAGCTGCGGAACGGCGCGACGCGCCTCGGCCTCGCCGATCTCGCGGCTTGGGCCGACGAGGCTGGAGTGCCGCTGGAGGGCGCCGGAGCCTTCGACGGCACTCCCCGCTCCATCGCCTTCAACGTCCAGGGGTTTCGGGTCGCGGTGCACCGGGTGACCGGCGTGACGCGCATCCTGCAGAGCGTTCAGGCGGCGGATGCGGGCTACGTCGTCAACCCGCTGCAGTGCCGCGGCCAGGTCGAAGGTGGCGTGGCCCAGGCGATCGGCGCAGCGCTCTACGAGCATCTCGACATCGACCACCAGGGCCGGGTCACGACGCCGGTGTTCCGCTCCTACCACATCCCGGCCTTTGCCGATGTTCCCCGGACCGAGGTGCTGTTCACCGACACGCATGACCGGCTTGGCCCGCTCGGCGCCAAGTCGATGAGCGAAAGCCCCTTCAATCCCGTAGCGCCCGCGCTCGCCAATGCGGTGCGCGACGCCACCGGCGTGCGGTTCACGTCGCTGCCGCTTGCGGCGGATCGGATTTTCGACCGGTTTAACGAAACGTCAGATGAGAATGGCGCCGAACGGGATGCGATTGATGTGGCTTCAACAACCGAACGTCGATCGTCAGAAACCGGTGTTCCCTCGGGGTTTCCACAATGATCCACATCTCGTCCAGCGGAAAGCAAGGATAACGGGAGTTGCCCAACGTGGGGTCATCGGCCTTCCGAGAATGATGGCGGGAGGGACTACAAAAAGCCGGAAACTGCACGGCCATTGACGGTCGCCGAACGGCCTACGCCCCTGACAAATCGACTCGGAGAGGGTCTGTATGTCGCATCACAATCGCCGGTTCGTTCGGACAGGATGCCGGCGCCGAGAAGCGTCAAAGCAAGACGAGCGGTCAAGGTGGGAGAACCGGGGGGGTACAGCGGGATACCCGACCACACCTACGCCATGCTCTCCTTCACCTTCTCGACCAATTGCTTCAGCGAGAAGGGTTTAGGCAGGAAGCCGAAATCCTCGCCTTCGGGCAGGTTGCGCGAAAAGGCCTCCTCGGCATAGCCCGAGACGAAGATCACCTTCGCCTTGATGCCACGCTTGCGCAATTCGCCGAACATGGTCGGACCGTCCATCTCGGGCATGACGACGTCCGAGACGATGAGGTCGATGGTCTGTCCCGCCTGCAAGGCCATTTCGAGCGCCTCGGCTCCCGAACTCGCCTCGATCACGGTATAGCCGCGCGACGTCAAAGCCCTTGCCCCGAACGCCCGGACCGCATCCTCGTCCTCCACCAGCAGGATCGTCCCGTGTCCCGTGAGATCACCCGAAGCGACCTTCACGGGCTCCTTGCGGACGGTCTCCTCGACCGGCAGCGGCTTGTGTCGCGGCAGGAAGATGCGAAAGGTCGTTCCCTTGCCGACCGATGAATCGACGAGGACGAAGCCGCCGGTCTGCTTGATGATGCCATAGACCATCGAGAGGCCGAGTCCGGTGCCCTTGCCGACCTCCTTGGTCGTGAAGAAAGGTTCGAAGATCTTGGGCAGGATGTCGGGCGCGATGCCGCTGCCCGAGTCCTCGATGTCGATCAGCACGTAGTCGGCCGGCGTCAGCGTCTTCTCGCCGAATCCCGACGTCTCGGCCTCCGGCACGTTGCGGGTCCTGACCAGCACGCGGCCGCCCTCCGGCATGGCGTCACGGGCATTGACCACGAGGTTGATCACGACCTGTTCGAGCTGATTCAGATCGGCCTTGACGAGCCACAGGTCGCGCCCGTGTTTCAGGTCGATCTCGATCTTCTCCCCGACGAGGCGCCGCATCATGTTCTGCAATTCGGCCAGCACGTCGCCGAGCTGCAGCACCTCGGGGCGGAGCGTCTGGCGCCGCGAGAAGGCCAGCAGCTGACGCACGAGGCCAGCGGCCCGGTTGGCGTTCTGCTTGATCTGCATGATGTCCTGGAACGACGGATCGGTCGGGCGGTGATTGGCCAGGAGCAGGTCCGAATAGCCGATGATCGCGGTCAGGACGTTGTTGAAGTCATGCGCGACGCCGCCGGCGAGCTGGCCGATGGCCTGCATCTTCTGCGCCTGAGCGAAGCTCTCCTGAAGCGTACGCTGCTCCGTCGTGTCGAGCGCGAAGATGTTGACGCTGGCGCCCTCGCCCCCCCGCGCCTCGCTTCCCGAGACGAAGAGCTTGACCGAACGCTCGGCCGAGCCGCTGAGCGTGGCATCGACCGGCGGGATGTCGCCACGCCCCAGGGCCGCGGCCGAGATCGCAGTTTTCAGGGCCGGTTGGTCGCCGTCCGACACCCCCGCATAGATCGATCGGAACTTCTCGCCCTGGCCGCGGAGCGCTTCGCCGAAGAGGCGGACGAAAGCCGCGTTCGAGCGTACGATCGTCCCGCCGCCGTCGAGCGACGCGATCGCCATCGGGGTCGAGTTGAAGAAGCGCGCGAAACGCACCTCCGCGGCCCGCAGGTCCTCGGCCGGCTCCTCGCCCGGCGCCCGGCTGATCACCAGGGTCCGCGACGGGCCCGGAACGCGGTCCTCCGCGAAGGCGATGCGATGCAGGAGCCGCACCGGAAGGCTCTGCCCGCTCCGGCGTTTGAGGTCGACGTCGAAGAGTTCGGTCTTGACCTCGCTCGGCGTCCCCTGCACCGCGGTCAGCATGGCGGCACCATCCCCGGCCATGATGTCGCTGAGGTTCAGGCCGCCGGAGCCGACCTGGGCCAGGTCGTAGTCGAGCCATCCGGCCAGCGTGGCATTGAGGTAGGTGAGCCGTCCATCCGGCTCGGCCGAGAAGAAGCCGGCCGGGGCATGATCGAGAAAATCGATGGCGTGCTGGAGTTCCTGGAAGACGTTCTCGTGGCGCTCGCGCTCCCGCGTGACGTCGGCGACGGTCCACAAGACGGCCCGTTTGCGGCCGGCGCGATCGAGCGGGCGGACCTTGACCCGGTACCAGCCGACGTCCGCGGCGCCTCCGAGCGCCGGCGAGAGCCGGATCTCCTCCACGGCCTTGCGGTGATCGCGCGCCGCCTGGGCCAGCCGGTACACGGCTTCCGAAATATCGGCTGCTCCCGAGAACAATCGCTCCACGGGTCGGAGGTGGGAAGCATCCGCCGCACCCGACATGGCGAGGTAGCTCTCGTTGGCGTAGAGGATCCGTGAGTCCCCCTCCGTGACCAGCATCCCGTCGCCGTTGGTGTCGGCGATCAGCTTGGTGACGTCATTACGCGCCGCCTGCCCCGAAAACTGGAGGAAGCCGACCGCGTAGAAGAAGAGCGCGATCAGCCCCACGATGGCCAGCAGCGCCAGCAGGCCGAGCGTCAGACGGCCGGCCTGGTCCTGCGGCAGGAAGGAATAAGAGGCTGCGGCGCCGACGAGAAGCAACGCGATGATGAGGACGAGCAGCGGGCTTCCGGCGCGCTCCGTTCTGTCGACCGCGGCGATCGGCGCATCGGTCATGAGGCCCTCGCACGAGCGGCGCAAATGTCCTGAACGGCACCTCCGATAGCCATAGCGGCCAGCCTGTCCGCGTCAAAGCTACGCCCGAAGCGTCGCGTCGCTGACAAAACCTTGAAAAATCCGCTATGAGTCCGGCACGAGGGCGGATTGGTCAACATCCCCGGGCCGGACTTCACCTCGTTAACCATTGATTAACCTTATTGAAGCGTAACCCACGCCTCGTGCTACAATTCAGCACTTGAGTGGGGCCTGTGTCGAGAGGCGAACAGTAGCATGCAGTCTTTGGCCACTTTTTTCGAAGACAACAAGCCTCTGGCCTACGCGGCGACCGTGGCCGCGGTCATCGTCCTGATTGCTGTCGTTTATATTCTCTATCGCCTGCTGTTCGGGAGGCGGCTGCGGACGGCCGTCGGTGGTCGGGCGCGGCAGCCCCGATTGGGCATCGTGGACGCCTACGACCTCGACCGGCAGCGCCAGCTGGTGTTGGTGCGACGCGACAACGTCGAGCACCTGATCATGATCGGCGGTCCGACGGACGTCGTCATCGAATCGGCCATCGTGAGAACGCAGGCGGCCCCGTCGGCGCGCGACAAGGAAAGCGCCGGTCCCGGCATCGGGACGCTACCGGCGGCACCGAACAGCAACGGCAACACCCTTCCGGCGCCCGCGGCGCCGGCGAACCGCAGGAGAGGCAGACGGCGAGCGCGGCGA
>CAXUOD010000053.1:21133-26848 GCA_964252585.1 uncultured Lichenihabitans sp.
GGCCGGCCCCGGGCGCCCCCAAACACCACGGCAACCCCCGCCCGGCCCCAAGGGCACGCCGCGCCGCTGGCAGGACCGGTCTCCATAGCGAGAACCGAGCCGTCACTCGGTACGCCGGCGCCCGTCCCGTTGGCGGCCGAGCGCGCCGTCTCGCGTCCGCAGCCCGCCGCCGACCCGGCGGTGCCGCCCATGGCGGAGCCCGCGCCGCAGAGTGGTCGTGCAACGGCGCCCCTCACCCGCGCCACACCTCAGCCGCCTCGCTCACAGGCGACCGCGACGCTGCCGCCAGCACCCCAGCCGCCGATGCCGACGACAACCGCACCCGGCTCGAACGCCGCGCCACCGGCGGCCCGGCCGCCGCTGCCGCCACGTCCCTTGTCGCGGCCGCCGCTGCCGCCTCGGCCAAGCCTTGCCTCCGGTCTGCCGCCGCGACCCATACGGCCACTACCCAGCAGAGCGGAGCCGCCGCTCAACGCGGCTCCCGTGTCACCGCCACAAGGCCCCGAGGGGGCACCGGCCGTCCAGGGAACACCCGCTCCGGAAGGCGACGCCGCGCCGGCGCCAAATCTCGGCTCGCGGCCCGGGACCGACGCGGAAACGCGCGCTGCCGCGACGGAGGCCTCGCCGCGGCCTGCGAAGGGCATGGAAACCTTGGAATCGCTGGAAGAGGAGATGGCGAAACTTCTCGGCCGGCCTGCTCCTCGACGCGAGGACTGACGATGGAGGCTCGCCTGATTGCCGGACCCTTGCGCTCGTAGGCTCGTCCTGGTGATCCCCGGCGTAAGCCAGGCGCCAAGCGGCTCAACAGCCAGGAGGCCGGCATGGTACGACCGATCGATCTTGCGGACGGCTATTACACCCTACCCGCAGGCAAGCTCGTCAATGCGGTCACGTGGTTCGAAATGCGAGAGCCGCCTCGCCACCCGATCCCCACCGAGGTCGAGCTCGTGCCCGTGACGTCCGCCGAGTCCGAGCTCTGCCTGAACCTGTTCGCGGCCATTGGCACACCTTGGCTCTGGAGCAGCGCTTTCGTCTCGAAGCAGGACAACACCGTCGAGAGTGCTTATCCCCCGAAGGACACCTATTTTGCGAAACTCGAGCGACGATCGATCGGGATCGTCGCGTTCGAGGGCCGGGATGGGCGAGACGTCGAGATCACGTGGTTCGGGCTGACACCGGATGCCACGGGACAAAAGCTCGGGCGTCGCGTGATGGCGGCCGCACTCGCGCTCGCCTGGAAAGCGGCACCCGACCGGGTCTGGCTGCACACCTGCAGTTTCGACCATCCGGCCGCTGTGCGCTTCTATACCGGCTGCGGTTTCGTGCCCACCGCGACCGGTTTCGAAATCATGGATGACCCGAGGCTCGTCGGGGAGCTGCCGCGCGATGCCGCACCCCACGTGCCTTTCATCGACCTTTGAACGGGCGGCGTTCCGGCTCCGTCAAGCGGGAGGCAGGCCCAACGCGAAGGGCATGCAACCGGTGAAGCCCGTCAGCTCCCAGACAGCACCGACGCCGTCGTGCCTGCGGATACTGCCCTCGACTTTCTATGCGCCGGCCCGATGAATGGCGTTCCGCCCCTCCCCGGCGTAAGCCACCGCTGCGGTCGCGGCGGCCTGCCTCCGCCCTCCACGCGATAGGCGCCTGACGTCGCCAACCCGACGACCCGTGAGTCTGGATCGGCGCTCTTGCCGGCGATGCCGGGGAACCCTCGGTAAGGCGATGGCTCTCGACCCTCGACCAATCCGCTGCCAGAAAGGCGTCGACTCCCGCTCGACCAGCATGGCCCAGATGGCGCCGCGGTCCGGATCGTAGGCGTTTCGACGCCGGTGATGAGTTCCACCCTGCGAGACACAGCGGCCGGGTTTTCGACCATCGAGACTCGACAAACGCGCGTTCTCACGCTCCATCATGGAGCATGCCTGCGGTTTGGAACGGTGGGTTACCGTCAGACCGTCGCTTTGCCGCACGAGACCTGACCCGTGACCACAAGAAAGATCATCGAAGTCTGCGTCGAGGGGATCGACGGGCTCGTTGCGGCCCAGGACGGTGGGGCCGACCGGGTCGAACTCTGCGCCAGTCTGCTCGAAGGCGGGATCACGCCGAGCATCGGCACGGTGCGGGTCGCATTGGACATCGCCCGCATCCCGTTCTTCGTGATGGTGCGACCGCGAGGCGGCGACTTCCTCTACTCCGACCTCGAGTATCGCAGCATGCTCCAGGATGTCGCGGCGTTGCGGTCGCTCGGCGTGGCGGGCGTCGTTTTCGGCTGCCTGACGCCCGAGGGCCGGATCGACGTGGGGCGGATGACGGAACTGACCGAGGCGGCGCGCCCCCTGGGCGTGACCTGTCATCGTGCCTTCGACATGACGCGCGACGCAGCCGAAGCGATCGAGGATCTCGTCCGATGCGGCGTCGACCGCGTGCTGACGAGCGGACACCATGAAACCGCGCTCGACGGTCTCGATCGACTGACCGAGATCGTCGAAGCGGCCGCCGGACGGATTTCCGTAATGGCGTGCGGAGGCCTGGATGCCGGCAATATCGCGACGGTGCGAGACCGTGCCGACCCTCCGGAGTTCCACTTCGCGGCTTTGATGGCCCGCCCGGGGGGAATGGTGTTCCGCAATCTGCTGATCGGGATGGGGGCCACGGACAAGGACCGCGAATATACCCTCACGCTGACGGATCCGGCCGAAGTCGCCGCCACGATCGCGGCGGCGCGACACCATTGAGAGGCTGGGCTTCGGCTGAGCGCGTCATTTCAGCCTCTCGCCCTCAGACGCGTTCCTCGACCCACTGGACGAGGCGGTGAGACGATCCGGGCATAGAATGTCGCTGCGACCGGGCTCTTCGATGCCAGATCAGCGTGGCGCCACTGCTGGCGCCAAGCCAGCACGCCTGCGGGCATAATTATTGCAGGATTTAATAAATTCTGCTTAAGAGGTCAGGACTGAGGAGATGGTCCTGATGGCGCGATGGGAGATGCACAATGGAGGATGAACACGTGTTGGCTGAAGAAGCGGACGGCATTGCGGTGCTGTTTGCAACCTACAACGGTGCATCCGTCCTGCACAAGACCCTGGCGGCCTACGTTTCGTTGAATAAACCATCGAGACCATGGCGTATGATCATCGTCGATAACAACAGCAATGATAGTACAAGCGAGATACTCGAAAGTTATAGGGGTCTACTCCCATTGACTACGATATACGCTGCCGAGCAAGGTAAGAACAAGGCTTTAAACAAAGCTTTAGATAAGCTATCTCAAGGTGACGATTTTTGGATTATTACGGATGATGATGCAATTCCAGACGAAGATTTTCTTCGTGCCTGGGAAAAGGTTGCTGTAGATAACGCAAGCGCGGATCTATTCGGTGGAAAGGTGATACCAGATTTCGATGGCAGCAAGCCTTATCATTTGAATTCGTTCAAAAACGAATTCGACGTCCTCTATGCCGCTAACGAGCGGGACAGCGCTGAGATTGCGGCACGGTATATCTTTGGACCGAATATGGCCGTTAGGGCACGGATATTCAAAATGGGTTATCGCTTCAACGAACGTATCGGACCTAACTCAGATGACAAAAACTATCCGATGGGGAGTGAAACAGAATTCTGTGTTCGCGTTGAGCGGGAAGCCCGTGTAAAAGCCTTCTTCAGCGACCAACCTAGCGTCCGTCATCAGGTCAGACCGCACCAAACAACAATGGCCTACATTGCAGGACGGGCTTATCGTCACGGATACGGGTTTGCTATGCAAAATGCCGTGCTGTTCCACCGAAAACCGATCGTCAGGCTTAAAAATAACGTGAAATTATTTATCTTTAAAATACTTTGGTCCTTTGGACATCGACATGCTTTTTGGCAATACAACTGGTTTTTAGGAGTATTGGGAAACACGCTCGCAGCCGACAAATAGCGAGCCACCTTTTCAATATCCAGCATGAATGTCGATGTTCCAAAACTTAAAACTCTCGCAGCAAAGGTCGTCCAGACCATAGCCGTCCAGCGTCTCCCAGAGAACACCTTGTGCGAACAGTTCTTCTCGATCGAATGTAATGCGGTGCGCGGCCGCGACATGAACGTGCAAGAGCTTGGCGCTGAACCCGGCAACCTTCTGCGGCTTGTTGCAATCCGGATACGTCGGGCCGGAAGAACTCATATCGAGACCGTGCGGTCCGGGATGCCTGACTTTAGGCCTGCGCTCGTTGCCCGACGCAAAGGCAAGTTGCGCGGGATCGGCTGCCCTCCTCGTTGCGCCGATCAGCTTAGCGGCGGCTTGGACAGACCCCCAAGCATCCATCATTTGCGGAGACCCGTTCCATGCGCATTTCCATCATCGGCTCGGGCTATGTCGGCCTGGTATCGGGAGCATGTTTCGCCGATTTCGGCCATTTCGTCACCTGCGTCGACAACGATCCAGCCAAGATCGAGATGCTGCGCCGCGGCGAGATGCCGATCTTCGAACCCGGACTTGCCGATCTGGTCGCATCCAACGTCCGCGGCGGTCGACTCGCTTTCTCGCCCGATCTGGCGCCCGCGGTCTCAAGCGCCGAGGTGGTGATGATCGCGGTCGGCACGCCGTCTCGACGCGGTGACGGACACGCCGACCTGTCCTACGTCTACCGGGCGACACGAGAGATCGCGATTGCCGTCACGGGCCCCACGGTCGTGATGACGAAGTCGACCGTTCCGGTGGGGACCGGCGACGAGGTCGAGCGCATCTTGCGCGACACCCGGCCCGACATCGCGTGGTCCGTCGTGTCCAACCCGGAGTTCCTGCGCGAAGGCGCCGCGATCGAGGATTTCAAGCGACCCGACCGCATCGTGCTCGGCACGGAAGATGGTCGAGCCCGCACGGTCATGCAGGAGCTCTACAGGCCGCTCTACCTGAACCGGGCACCTATCGTCTGGACGTCCCGCCGCACGGCCGAACTGACCAAATATGCGGCCAATGCCTTCCTGGCCACCAAGATCACCTTCATCAACGAGATCGCCGACCTCTGCGAACGGGTCGGTGCCGATGTGCAGGAGGTGGCGCGGGGGATCGGGCTCGACAACAGGATCGGCTCGAAGTTCCTGCATGCCGGCCCAGGCTATGGCGGGTCGTGTTTCCCCAAGGACACGCTGGCGCTAATCAAGACCGGGCAGGACCACGGGGCATCGCAGCGGATCGTCGAGACCGTGGTGGCGGTCAACGATCAGCGTAAGCGGTCCATGGCGAAGAAAGTGATCGCGGCTTGCGGCGGGACCGTGCGGGGCAAGACGGTCGCGGTCCTGGGGCTGACGTTCAAGCCCAATACCGACGACATGCGGGACGCCCCGTCGCTCGCCCTCATCTCGGCCCTTCAGGACGGCGGAGCGCGGGTGCGGGCCTACGATCCGGAGGGAATGACGGTGGCCCGACGCATGATCGAGGATGTCGATTTCGTTATGGATCCTTACAGCTGCGCGCAAGGTGCCGATGCTTTGGTGATCGTGACCGAGTGGGACGAGTTCCGCGCGCTGGATCTCGGTCGGGTCGCCACGATCCTCAAGGCGCCGGTTCTCATCGACTTGCGCAACATCTATCCGCCCGACGAGATCGCGCGTTTCGGCTTCGTGCACGTCGCGGTCGGCCGCCCCAACCCTGCTTCCGAGGGATGATCTTCCGAACCGGGCGACGGCTGAAGCGCCAGAGCAGTATCGGATCAGATGGAATCGCTCTTGCGA
>CAXUOD010000054.1:0-5254 GCA_964252585.1 uncultured Lichenihabitans sp.
GTTCATCGACTGCTCGACCGTGGATGTCGCATCCTCGCGCGAGGCCCATGATCTCGCGCGAGACCATGGCCATGCTTCGGTCGACGCGCCCGTGTCGGGCGGGGTCGGTGGCGCGGTAGCGGCGACCTTGACCTTCATGGCCGGCGGCGACGGCGCCGCACTGGAGCGCGCGAGGCCGGTCCTCGAGGCCATGGGACGCCGGATCGTGGCCTGCGGCGGACCGGGTGCCGGCCAAGTGGCCAAGATGTGCAACAACATGATCCTCGGCATTTCGATGATCGCCGTCAGCGAGGCCTTCGTGCTCGGCGAAGCGCACGGTCTCGACCACCAGGCCCTCTTCGACGTCGCCTCGACCTCGTCGGGCCAATGCTGGGCCTTGACCAACCACTGCCCGGTTCCAGGCCCGGTGCCGTCGAGTGCCGCCAACTCCGGCTACAAGCCCGGTTTCGCCACGGCCCTGATGCTGAAGGACCTGACCCTGGCCCGGGATGCGGCCGATGCGGCGGGAGCCGACACCCCGCTCGGTCATCGGGCTCAGGCGCTTTACGCGGCCTTCGCGGACAGCGGGCACGCGGCGCTCGACTATTCCGCCATCATCGGTGCCTTGCGCGCCGCAGGAGCGACATCGTAAGGCGAACGCCTGCGGGGTTGTCGCCGTGCGCTTGGTGCGGCTAGAGCCGACCGAGCAGCGCCACGAGTTCGGCCTGACGGTTCGTCTCCGTCTTGGAAAAGACCGCCTTCAGCTGACTGCGCGCGGTCTCCGACGTGATCCCGCTGACCTCGGCCGCCTGATGGAGACTCAGCCCCGCGGCAAGATGGATCGCCAGTTTCGCCTCCGACCCGGTCATCCGGAAGACGCTGCGGAGGAGGCCCGGTGACGGGAGGGAGGCGGATTCCGGGTCTTTCACCGTGAGGAGCAGGCGTGCGCCAAGGATGAAGCTGCCGGCCGGACCGTCCAGCGGAAGTGGTCTCAAGATGAGCGCAAGGCGTCCTTTCCGGCGGACGACGATCGGCTCCGGCGGCGGCGTGGGTGAGCCGAACGTCGTTCGCGCCTGGGCGCAGGCTCTCTGGATCTCGAGGGCAGCCCTCTCGTCCCGGACCACGAGGGTGCCGGCCCGTACCCTGAAATCGTCGTCGAAGAGGGCCGCCGCCGCGGCATTCACGTCGATGACGGTGCCGGCCCGCCCGAGGGCGAGCGCCGGTCGCGACAACCGGTCGAGGACATCGAGAGAGGTGTGCAGAGAGCTCTCCGCCAGCATCCGGGTCAGCGAGGCCGTCGCATTCAGACGAGGTGCCAGGAGCGCCAGAGCCTGCTTCTCGCGCTGGCCGAACTCGCCCTGCGAGGGCGTCCGCTGGATCACCAGGCCGCAGATTTCCGACCGGGACAGACGAAAGACCACGGCGGCGAACGAGGCACACCCGTGCGAGGCGAGGAAGCTCGTGTAATAGGGGTCGCGCGCGATCTCCTCGCGCGTCACGAGGTCCTCGTCCGTGAGGACCGTGAGCCCGCGCCGGATGGCGGCGACGCTACGGACGGCCCTGAGGTCGCGCGTGTTCCACTGCTCGCCGTAATACGATTCCCGCATGCGCTCCATGGAGGGGCTCCAGGGCACGTCGGCCGTGGGCGTGCCCGATTGCAGGAGCATGGCCCCGAAGGCACCGACACCTTCCGCGATGTCCTGCAGCAGGCTGGGCCACAGGGTCGGATCGACGGCCGTCTCGCCGAGGCGGGACGCCGATCGTGTCAAAGCCTCGATGTCCATCGGCTCCCCCACGCGTGTCGCACCGGTGACGCAACGTCAAACGATAGGATGGGCGGACCCAACCGCGCAAGCCGGGTCGCCCTCCGGGGTCTCCGGTGTTGCGACATGAAAGGCTCGGCCATGGCTGTAAGGACCCTCAAGGGCAGCCACTCGGCTCGAGGGCTGGCCGGAAGGGCCCCGGGATTTGCGTGCCGAACGACTGCGTTGGGACGAACCGAAGAACAGCCCGCGGTCGTCTCCACCGCAGTCATGGCTCCGTCACGATGTCCGGATTTCCCATCGGCCAGCACTCATGGACTTCAATGCCCGGCGCCATGGGTGACGAAGCTGCCAATAAGCGCCGAGGATATAGTCGGCCTCGTCGGGGTCGTATGGTAGAAGTCCGGATTGAGAGTACAGCGTGATCTCACCGACATAGATGAGACGACCGCAAAGGTACATGTCTACCCGCACGTGTTCGAATCCGGCCCCGAGCGCTTCTGCGATTCTGACGATGTCTTCCAGATTATGAGGCCGCGGCAATGGGTCGGCGAGGGGCGACTCTCCTGAGAGCTTCCAGGGCAGCGGCATCCAATCGGCCGTCAGATGAAGTCTAAAGCGCTCACGCGTTTGAACGTCGATCGAAATTGTCTGAAAAGATCGTACTCTACCATCGAAAACATACGCCTTTACCTCCAACGGCGCTTCTGCTTCTTCTACGAGGAGTTTTTCGATGATAATGCGGGGGGGAACCGGGACGTAACCGGGTTCAAGTGAAACGGTTCCGTGGCAATGCTGCAGCCACGATCTGGTCAATTCCAAGATGCGCTTACTGTCGACATGATCGCCTCTCCCGACGATACAAACGTGACCGGATCCGTGAGTGCTTTTAATGACATAAGGAGCGCTTAAATTGTCGTATGGAATGTTCTCTGGCTCGTCACCAACCCATAAGCACGGTATGACGTGATCGATGCCGACCCGAGACCCTATGAAGTCTCTCACTGCAAGCTTGTCGCAAAGAACGATATACCGATCATCTAAGTCAAACAGTTTTCTCCATTGGATCTTCTCCGAGAATCTGCGGGGTGTGATCAGATTGGGAAGCCGTTTGTGAGCTCTCCTGTAGCGGAGCGACACGCGTAAGACAGCGGCTAGCCAATCGAACATCTGCGATCTTCCAATGCTTTGTTCACTATTGCCGAGTCTGCTCCGTTTCCTCAACGGCGCGGAACTCCACGGCCTGATTCGAGCCTTGGAGGCATCGAAGCCGCAAGCCAGGCTCTCCGCAACGTGATGGCACACTCTTCCCGGACCACGAGGGTGCCGGCCTCCTGAATGCGCTTCCCCGGCGTTCCGGCAACCGTTCACGCCGTTCTCAATGACGGCGGCGCGCCAATCCGTGCTCGGTCTTGTTCCACGCGTAGGGACGCCGCCAGACCTCGAACAAGGCGCGCCACGAGGCGACCGAGATCAGCAGCAGGTAGACCGGCAGGGTGAGGATCCAGACCGCAAGGTCGAGGCGGCCGAGACGCCTGAGCCCGAGCCAGCACGGTACGATGGCGGCCAGGAGCCCGCCGACGAGCACCGCCGCACTCGCGGCCACGAACAGCCACCAGAGTGGGGTTTCGGGCCTGAACAGCACGCCCTCGAGGCCCTCCGCGGCCGCCCAGAGCAGCAACGGCGGGCCGAGCAGCCCGCTCGCGACCGTGCCCAGCAGCGATACGGCGACGGACGCCCCGTTGCGCCAGCCGAGGTCACGGAACGTCCGGCCGGGCGCCCGGCCGAGCACCATCAGGGTCACGATCCAGCCCTTGAGCCAACGGCTGCGCTGCGGCATCCAAAGGGCCAGGGTCAGCGGCGCCTCCTCGAAGGTCGAGGAATCGAGGGACAGGACCTTGAGGCCGAACCGGGCCAGCCGGTAGCCGAGGTCGATGTCCTCGGTGACGTTCCAGGCATCCCAGCCGCCGACCCGGAGCAGGGCCGCGGCGCGAAAATGGTTGGACGTCCCACCGAGCGGGATCGGCAGCGCCAAGGCCGCGAGTCCGGGCTTGATCACGTGGAACAGCCCCGCATATTCGATCGCGAACATGCGGGTCAGCCAGGTCTCGTCTGCATGGTCGATGGACAGGCACGCCTGGAGACACGCCACCTCGCCCGGATGGGCGTCGAATCGCCGGACCGCGGCGCGCAACTGGCCGGGATCGGGACGGTCCTCCGCGTCGTAGACGACGACATAGGCGCCGCGGGCGAAGTCGAGGCCCATGTTCAAGGCGCGAGGCTTGGTCCTGGGAAGTCCCTCGGGCACGACAATCACCTCGTAGCGCGCCGGCAGATCGAGTCGGGACACCGCGCCGATCATGTCGAGGTCACAGGCTTCCAGCATGATCTTGATGTCGAGCTTGCTCGCCGGATAATCGAGAGCGTCGAGGTTGCGCACGATCTGGGCCAAGATGCGCGTCTCGCGGAACAGCGGCACGATCACGGTGTAGACCGGCAGAGCATCGTCCGCCTGCCGCAGCGGCTCTCGGGTTTCGGACGATGGGAAACGGCTCGCCGCGACGACGACGAGACGCTGCAGCACGAAGGCGGCGAAGACGAGGAGAAGCAGGATCGCGATCCACAGCAATGCGGATGCCCTGGCGCATACGACCGCACAGGCCACCGCGATCGTCCCGGCCAGGACCACCCGACGCTGCAGCGGCGTTCGTCCGCCCTTGGCCGAGAGGCCGGCATCCCAATTGGCGAGGCCTGCGCTGGCCCGCTCCAGAAGCCCGGCTTCGTCCCTTCGCCTGAACAGGGCATCGAGCCGGTGCGGCGTCGAGATCGCGAACCCCGATGGGCCGATCTCCCGCGGGTAGTCGTCGCACAGAAGGGCCCGCAACGCCTCCCCCTTCGGCGCGAACACGTGGTGCAGGCTCTGGAGGTTGGGGGCCAGTCGCGCCGCACCCGTCGCGAGGGCTTGCAGGCGGTCCCGGCCGTCGGTCGCGAGCGGGAGGGCACGGTCGAGGTAGGGAGCCCCGAGATGACGCGCCAACAATCGGTAATACACCTCCTCCGAGACGCCGAGCGTCAGCAACGCCGCCTCCCCGGTGACGCCGGCCCGTTCGGCTGCGCGAGCCGCCTCTGCTAGGAGGCCGGGTGCGACCCCCTGGGCGGCCAGAAAAGCGAGTTCCGGCGGCAGGCTCGGATCGACGCGAGCGACGTCCCCGTAAAGCAGCCGTCGCAGACCGGCCGGCAGGAGCGCCCCGACGGCGCCCTCCCGGCGCTCGACGGCGCTTCGACGCAGCGCGTCGACACCGTCTCCGGGGCGCGATTGGCGAGTTTTAACCAGCATGCTAAGGCCACTCGGGCTGACTGTTTACGAAGCCTATCGCGTTCCATCATCGGTTGAATAGTGAGAAACGTCATCGGACTCGCGGCCGTCGCGGCGATCTTCCTGCTGCAGACGATGGCGGCCCGCGGCGAGAAGTCTTCGGGCGAGCCGAAAGCGTCGAACGACGTCTTCGTGC
>CAXUOD010000054.1:5264-26340 GCA_964252585.1 uncultured Lichenihabitans sp.
CAGGCGCCGACGAAACCCGACCTCTCGGCCCTGACGCCGCTGCGGATCATCACGGGGCAGGACGACCCGCCCTTCGACATCGCCGCCTCGAGCCCCGCCCGCGATCCGTCCCGAACCGAGGGCGGCGCGACCGCGAGCAACGACGGCCCTTCGGGCTTCAACGTCGATCTGGCGCGCGCCATCTGCGACGAACTGAAGGTGGCCTGTACGGTCCAGGCGCGGCGGTGGGACACGATCGTGCCGGCCCTCCAGGCGGGCGCCGGGGACGTGGCGGTGGCGTCGCAATCGATCACGCCGGCCGCCATGCGGGAGGTGGATTTCACCTCCCCCTATTATCGGACGCCGGCGCGTTTCGTGTCGCGCCTCGGGTCCAAACCCGCGGCGCTGCGGCCCGACACGATCGCGGACCGGAAGGTCGGGGTCGTGTCGGGCACCGCGCATGCCGCCTATCTTCAGGCCTTCTTCCCCCGCACCCCCCTGGTGCCTTACGGGTCCGCCGCGGAAGTGCGGACGGCGCTGCAGGATGGCGCCATCGACCTCGCCTTCGGCGACGGCATCGCCTGGTCGCAATGGCTCGACGGTCCCGTCGGAAGCGCATGCTGCGCTTTCGTGGGAGGTCCTTTCACCGAAACCTATTTCTTCGGCGAAGGGGCCGGGATCGCGGTCAGACGGGGTCGCGACGACCTCCGCCGTGCCATCGACTACGCGCTGTGGCGGCTCGCGACGGAGGGAACCTATGCGGATCTCTGGCTCAAGTATTTTCCGGTCGACCCCTACTGAGGCCACCTGTCCGGCGCCGCGGCGCCCGCTTCGTCACAAGTATTTCGACAAGGTGGCGGCGGCTTCGACCGGTGTGTCGAGGTCGGGATTGAAGGATTCGACGAAAGCGCCGTTCTTGTTCATGAGATAGACCACGCCCGTATGATCGACGGTGTAATCGCCGTCGCCGGTCGGCACCTTCTTGGCGTAGACGCGATATTCATGAGCCACCTCATCGATCGCGGCTTGCGAGCCGGTCAGGCCGACGATCCGAGGATCGAAGCTCGACAGATAGTCCTTCATCACGGCCGGTGTGTCCCGCGCGGGATCGAGCGTGATGAACAAGACTGCGGCCTTCCGGTCCGGACCGAGCGCCTTCAGCGTCTGCGACAGGCTGTCGAGCGTGGTCGGGCAGATATCCGGACAGTGCGTATAGCCGAAGAAAACCAGTGACGGCTCACCCTTGTAGTCCGCCGCCGTGACGGTTGTGCCGTTTTGGTCGACCAGCGTGAAAGGTCCGCCGATCCCCGAAGCGGAGGACGATGCCGTCGAGGCGCGCTGGGCCACGAACCCGCCCACGACGAGAAGAACACCGAGCGCGATGCCGAGCATCGGCAGAAGCGTGCGGCGGCGCGCGATCGGCATGGAAGTGTGGCCCCGGTTCACCGGCGCCTTGCACCGGCATGAGCGCCGTCATCGCATGGGCATCGGGCAAATGCGAGGCGGGCGTCTTGTCGGATGGACGCGGCGACCGACATGAGGTGTAGCGGGCGTCGATCCGCGAAGGAGGAAATCATGCCTGTTGCAGGGAACGACCAATCGCAAGGTGCTTCCGTCGTCGATCAGCAGATCGACTCCTACCGAACCAGAGTATCGGCGCTGCGGGGAGACACCGCATCCGCGAACAAACTGAGGCCAGAGGACAGCAGCGCGTTGAGCGAAGCGCTGGACATCGCCGAAGCATTGCTGAAGATGCTCGATCACCGATCCAATCAGGCGGAGATCACAGCGCGAGGTGTCGGATCGTCGACCGGGCCGGTCGGGTTATAGAGATCCGGAGACGCGCGTTTCTGAGCGGAGCCGGCCTGAGGATGGGTAGGGACTTCCCGCCGAATGCCTGTAATGGCAAGTCGGGCTACGGCTTGGCTTGGCTGCCGGTTTTATCGATTTAGCACTCGCTCGACCGTTTCGCAGGCCCTTGCGGCTTGGGGCCGGCCCGAACATCCTCAAGCGGAAGCGCTGGAGGACCCGCCTTCCATCAGTGCGGCATAGTGCGCTTCAGCCGACCCGTAGGCTTCCCCCGCCAGGACTTCGAGGCCGGCCCGATCGAGGATCGTGATCCGGCGACGCTTCGCCCTGATGAGACCTTCGCCTTCGAGGATCTGCGTCGCCACGGAGACGCCCGGGCGGCGTACCCCCAGCATCTGAGCCAGCAGGTCATGGGTGAGGACCATTTCGTTCCCATCGACACGGTCGTGACACATCAAAAGCCAGCGCGCCAAACGGACCTCGATCGTATAGACCGCGTTGGCATATGCCGTTTCCGCCGTCTGTACGAGCAGAGCCTGGATACTTCTCAATAGGAGAGATCGCAAGACTGCGCTTCGATCGACGGCCGCGAGCAGGTCCTTTCTCGAGATTCGCAGACCCGCTCCGGGCATCTGGACGAAGTGCAGGTATGGACTGCGATCCGAGTCCAGCATCACCGGAGCGGCAGCCACCAATCCTTCCCGTCCGATCATGCCAAGTTCGACCTTGGCGTTCGACATGTCGGTCGTTATCGACGTCATGCCGTCTTCCATGAAGTACAGATGCTCGATCGGGACGCCCGGCTCGACCAGCACCAGTCTTGCGGGCAGCGGAACGCGCTGCAGCGACAGCAGGGCAAAATCTTCCGGTGGTAACAGTCTGAGTAGGCGGTTACGCAGAGACGATTGCTGAACTTCGGCCATCACAAGCCCTAGTCGAGGCAACGACGTCGAGTACTCTCCGCATGCTGCGGCCAAATTGCTTAGCGTGTGTAGCCTGTTACGCAAGTGACGTCTTCGCTTGCAAGGTTCTGTACCATTTCGTACCTTGATTTCAAGTCGAGCGTGGTTCTGAGCGGAAAGTTTCCCGGTGGCAATCGGCGAGGTATCCGGCCCGGTCGGATGTCGAACCGCTCCGGACGGTGCCTTCACGCGGAGGTCGATTCAGGGATTGTACCGGCCCTGAACCACCTGCGAGATCACCTGGGCCGTGTAATCCACCATGGGGACGACACGGGCGTAATTCAGCCTCGTCGGCCCGATGATGCCGAGGACGCCGACGATCCGCTGCTGGTTGTCGCGGAACGGCGCCGCCACCATGGACGACCCCGAAAGGGAGAACAGCTTGTTCTCGGAACCGATGAAGATGCGCACCCCTTCGCCGGTCTCGGCCCGGTTGAGGAGATCGATGACGTCCGTCTTGGTCTCGAGATCGGCGAACAGCAGCCGAATGCGCTCCAGATCGTCGAGGGCCGTCAGGTCGTCGAGGAGATTGGCTTGGCCGCGCACGATGAGTTGCCGCGTCTCGCTCTGCAGTCCCGCCCATCCGGCGAGACCGGCGTCGACCAGGCGCCGCGTGAGAAGATCGAGTTCGCTCTCGGCAACCGACCGCTCGCTCTGGATTTCGGAGCGCGCTTCGGCCAAGGTCCGGCCACGAATGCGGGCGTTGAGGTAATCGCCGGCCTCGACCAGCGCCGAGGCCGGCAGGCCGGCCGGCGTATGGACGACCCGGTTCTCCACAGACCCGTCTTCCCCGACCAGGATCGCCAGGGCACGCTCCGGCTCCAGCCGGAGGAACTCGATATGTTTCAGCCGCGCATCGCCCTTGCTGGTCACCACGACGCCTGCACCGCGGGTCAGGCCCGAGAGCAGGCTCGTCGCTTCCACAAGCGCGCTTTCGAGCGTCCGGCTCTGCGACGCGGCGCGAAGATCCGCTTCGATCCGCCGCCGCTCGCTGTCACTGAGGTCGCCGATCTCGAGGAGAGCGTCGACGAAGAACCGCAAGCCGAGTTGCGTCGGCAGGCGGCCGGCACTCGTATGGGGGGCGAAGACGAGACCCAGTTCCTCCAGGTCCTGCATGACGTTGCGCACCGAAGCGGGTGACAGGGTCATCGGCAAGAGGCGCGACAGGTGCCGCGACCCGACCGGTTCGCCGGTCGCCAGATAGGTGTCGACGATGCGCCGGAAGATCTCGCGGGACCGTTCGTTCAGCGCTGCGAGAACGCTCGACGTCGCAGGATCGTTGGTCGGGATCATGCCGTCAGGATGCAGCCCGCGGGAGGCCCTGGCAAGGCCGCCGCCCAGCGCTGGGCTGCCGGTCCCGCGCCCGGGCCAGGACCACGAGGCTTGTGGGACAAGATCCCACACGCTAAGTCATTGGAGCGACGTCCACGTCGGCATCGCCGCGAGCCTCGTGAGACACATGCCTCCATCCCCGATCTCTCCCGGCGGCGCGCCACCGTGGCAGGAGGCCGCCAGCTCCGGACGATCCTCCGCACTGCGCGGGTTCATCGACGACATCGCGGTGCTGTTCGCCATCATGACCGGGCGCGACATGGTGCAGCGCTCCCCGGCGACCCGACCGGACGGTGCCGGCAGCATGGATGCCGGCACCAGGCGTCACTGAGCCCGGCCAACCTCGCCGTCATCGCGGCCCGCAATTTTAGCATGGTGCAGCGGACCGGATCGCGGCACTCTGAGCCGGCAAGCAGCCTCGGATCCGATGCCGATGATCGCAAGCAGGAGGCCCCGATGCTGGATGCGTTCCAGACCTATCTCGACGACGTACTGGCCGGGATCGAGGCCGACGGTCTCACCAAACGCGAGCGGCTCATCGCCGGTCCGCAAGGCGGCCGCATCGCGGTCGCGGCGGAGGGGCGGACACGCGAGGTCGTCAACCTGTGTTCCAACAACTATCTCGGGCTTGCCGACCATCCCGAGGTGATCGCGGCGGCCCGCCGGGCGCTCGACGAGTTCGGCTTCGGCATGGCCTCGGTGCGCTTCATCTGCGGGGCGCAGACGCTGCATCGCGAGTTGGAACGCAGCATCGCGGCCCATCTCGGCAAGGACGACGCCATCCTGTTCGCGGCCTGTTTCGATGCCAACGGCGGGCTTTTCGAGCCGCTGCTCGGTGCCCAGGATGCGATCATTTCGGATGCGCTCAACCATGCCTCCATCATCGACGGCGTAAGGCTCAGCAAGGCGGCGCGCTACCGCTACGCCAACGGCGACATGGACGACCTCGAGACGCAGCTCAAGGCCGCAGATGCGGCGGGTGCGCGGTTCAAGATCATCGCGACCGACGGCGTCTTCTCCATGGACGGCCATGTGGCCAACCTGCCGGCGATCTGCGAGTTGGCCGAGCGTTTCGGCGCCCGCGTCATGGTCGACGATTGTCATGCCACCGGTCACATCGGACCGCAGGGCCGTGGCACCCCGGCCCTGACCGGGGTCGAGGCCCGGGTTCAGATCGTGACCGGCACGTTCGGGAAGACGCTTGGCGGTGCGATGGGCGGCTTCATCGCGGCCGAGCAACGGATCATCGATCTCTTGCGCCAGCGTGCCAGGCCTTACCTGTTCTCGAACAGTCTGGCGCCAGCCGTCGCGGCAGGCTCGCTCAGGGCGATCGCGATCGCCCGGGCCGCCGACGACCGCCGCGCCCATCTCGGCAGACTGACGCGCCGCTTCCGCGAAGCACTGGAGGGGGCCGGTTTCGAGACGCTGCGGGGCGACACGCCCATCATCCCGATCATGTTGCACGACGCCTCACGGGCTCAGGATCTTGCAGCGGCTCTCGACCGTCGCGGCGTCTTCGTGGCGGGGTTCTTCTTTCCCGTCGTGCCGAAAGGCAAGGCACGGATCCGGACGCAGATGTCGGCGGCACTCACCGAGGCTGATGTCGACTTCGCCCTCGGCGCCTTCGCTGAAGCGGGCCGAGAGCTCGGAATCTTGTGACGCGGGTTGACACCAAGGTCCGTCTGCCGTTGGTCGCCCCCGCCGGGCGGAGGGCGACCGGAAACCTGCGCTCTCAAAGGACGGGCGACGCTTCGCCGGTCAGGGCAGCCGCATCATCGATCCGGGACGACAATCGCTGCAGATCCTTTCGGAGTGCGGTGAGTTCGTCGTCCGACATCCTGATCTTGCCGGCCAAGGTCTTGCGGACCTCGATGACGGGCTGTCGAAGCTCCATTCCCTTCTCGGTGATATGCACCCAGACTCGGCGTTCATCCTCGACGTCGCGAACGCGACGGACGAAGCCCGAGGTTTCCAGGCGCTGCAGAAGCGGGCTGATGGTGCTGAAGGTCGATCCGAGCGCCTGCCCGATCTCCTTCACGTTCCGCGGCGACTTTTCCCAGAGAACGAGCAGGCTCAATAATTGGGAGAACGTGATCCCCAAGGGCTCAAGCGCTTCCATGTAGAGTCGCGAAACGCGGTTCATGGCGGCATAGAGGGCGAAACACAGCTGGTTCTCCAAGCGGAGGTCGACGCTGATGCCGTCCTGCGGCGTTTGCGCGAGATCGGTCGGGGAAAGCGGTGGGCTTGCCATGCAATAACGGTCCTGAAGACTCTTACTTTGAGCAGCCGAAGCACTACGCCGTGGAGTTGAATATAACACAACCCGAGGCTTTTCGCCCCAAGTGAATGACAAATCGTGTTTGCTCGCGGTCCAAGATGCGAACACTAGCCTTAGTAAATACGGATGTCCAAGTGGAACGGCACGGCCCATCGCCTCTTCCGAGCTGAGGCCGCTCTCATCCGGGTGGCGATGCCGAATCGGCCAGCCGTTTCTTAATGATCCACCCAATGTTCAGGCCGTCGACGATGTGTTCGACCTACTGAGGGAAGTCTAGCCTGTCGGTCGCCCGAATCCCATCGAAAACCGTCGTAAGTACACTTAAAGACATCCAGACCTATAACTAAGTCGCTAGCGATGTATTGAGTTCTGCTGATAGACGGATCCGGTCGAGGAGCGGATCGGCAGGGTCCCGCGAACGCCATCGCCTGCGGAGGTCGAGCGACCCGGCGCAACGCGGGGCCCTCGCGACTTTCTGATTTTTCGCCGACCACCCCCGAAAACCCGGCTTGTTCCGGGATTCGATCCGGTGTCCACACGGGAGCAGAGGTCCACCCCGTGCGCGGGGTCCGGACGATCCGAACGAGGTCCCGCGATGAAAGCCCTGGTCAAGACCAAGCCCGAACCCGGACTGTGGCTCGGCGACGAACCCCTCCCGGTGGTCGGCCCCGACGACGTCCTGGTCCGGGTCAACAAGACCGGGATCTGCGGCACCGACATCCACATCTATGCGTGGGACGAGTGGGCCAGCCGTACGGTCCCGGTCCCCATGGTGGTGGGGCATGAATATGCGGGCGAGATCGTCGAGATCGGCGCCGCCGTGCGTGGCCTCAAGGTCGGCCAGCGCGTATCGGGCGAGGGCCACGTCATCGGCATGAAGAGCCGCGCGGCGCGTGGCGGCCGTTTCCATCTCGATCCCGAGACCCGCGGCATCGGGGTCAATATTCCGGGCGCCTTCGCCGAATACGTCAAGGTGCCGGGCTTCAACATCGTGCCGCTGCCCGATGACGTCGACGACGAGCTCGGTGCCATCCTGGATCCGCTCGGCAACGCTGTGCATACCGCTCTCTCGTTCGACCTTGTCGGCGAGGATGTGCTGATCACCGGTGCCGGGCCGATCGGCATCATGGCGGCCGCCGTGGCGCGGCACGTCGGCGCGCGGCACGTCGTCATCACCGACATCAATCCGACGCGGCTGGCGCTCGCGGCCGAGGTCGCCGACGTGGTGCCGGTCGATGTGGCCAAGGAAGAACTGCCGGCCGTCATGGCACGGCTCGGGCTACGCGAAGGCTTCGACGTCGGGCTCGAGATGAGCGGCGTGCCTTCGGCCTTTTTGCAGATGGTCGACAGTCTCGTCATGGGGGGCAAGATGGCCATGCTGGGCATTCCGTCGAAACCTTTCCCGGTCGATTGGACCCGGGTCGTGTTCCGCATGCTGACCATCAAGGGCATCTATGGACGCGAGATGTTCGAGACCTGGTACAAGATGCTGGCCATGCTGCAATCGGGCCTCGATGTCCGCAAGGTGATCACCCACAGGTTCGGCGTCGACGATTTTGCGCAAGGTTTCGAGGCCATGCGCAAGGGGGAATGCGGCAAGGTGGTGCTTGACTGGCGCTCCGCCCAGAGCCGGGCTCAGCCCTCCCCGAACCACTCCGTCACGTAATACAGCAGCGCCAATACCGGCAACGCCATGCCGAGCCACGAGGTCAGGCCCCAGCCGTCGCGCGCGTAGGCCCAGCCCCCGATCGCTGAGCCGAAAGCGCCTCCGCCGAAGAAGAACGCCATGTAGAGCCCGTTGAGCCGGCTGCGATACTCGGCGCCAAGCCCGTAGATGGCGCGCTGGCCCAGCACCAGATTGGCCGTGACGCCGAAATCGAGAAGGATCGCCGACGCGACCAGCAGCCCCAGGGCCCGGGGCGACCCCGGATGCGCCACATGGGTCAGCAGGAAGCTCGCCGCCACGATCAGCATGGCGAGACCCGAAGCCGGACGGCTCCAGCCCCGGTCCGCGACCCGGCCGGCGATCGGCGCCGAGACGGCTCCGGCCACGCCGGCCAGCGCGAAGAGCGCGATCCCGGCCTGCGACAGGTGATAAAGCGGGCCGGCGAGCAGCAGCGGCGTCACGGTCCAGAACAGGCTGAACGCGCCGAACAGACAGGCCTGGTAGAGAGCGCGCCGGCGGAGGATCGGCGTGGTGCGGGCCAGATGGCCCATCGAGACCAGCAAACCCGCATAGCCGAGGCGGGACGCCGGAACCCGGGGCGGCAGCGTCCTGTAGAGCACGCCCGCCAGAACCGCCGTGACGCCGGCCGAGGCGAAGAACACGACGTGCCAGGACGACAGTTCGGTCACGAAGCTCGCGACGGGCCGCGACAACATGATGCCGAGCATGAGCCCGCTCATCACGTTGCCGACCACCTGGCCCCGCTTGGCTTCGGGCGCGAGATGCGACGCGTAGGGTACGAGGATCTGGACCGCCACCGATCCAAGGCCGATGAACAGCGCCGCGGCCAGGAACATGGCAGGTGTCGTGGACAGGCCCGCAGCGAGCAACGCCACGATCCCGAGCGCGATCACGCCGAGGATCAAGGCACGGTTCTCGAACAGATCTCCGAGCGGCACGATCAACAGCAGCCCCGCGCCGTACCCGATCTGCGTCATGGTGACGATGAGCCCGGCGCCGGACGCCGGCAGGCCCAGCGCCGCACTGATCGGACCCGCCAGGGGCTGCGCGTAATAGAGGTTGGCAACGATGAGGCCGCAGGAGACCGCGAGCAGAAAGATCATCCAGCGCGGCACGTCGTCGGGCACTGCGCGCGGGTCAGCGGAGGTCGTGGTCAGGGTGGACAAGGATCGGCCCTCCGGGCAGCAGGCCTGAGCGGTGAACGCCGCGTCGAGACTCGTCAACCCCCGGTCACGGATTTCAGCCATGCGGCTCGTCGTCGGCCGGTCAGCCGAGCGACCGTGATGCGGCGGCAGCCCGCGACATCACGGTCCGTAGCATACGCCGTTGACGAAGGTACCGATCACTTGTGAGGTCACGAGTGCTGGATAGACGTATGTCTTCGGATACCGCAACGCCCCGCAGATCCGGGTGACCGTCGCCAGGCAGTTGTCGCCGCAGTTGATCGGACCGGGCAGTGCAAACGTCGTCGGATAGACGATCAGACCTCGCTGGTTCTGCAGGATCAGCTGGTTGAGTGCGTCGAGTTCCTTGCCCATCATCGCGATCTGGGCATCGGTGTTGGGGGGTGCCGGCGTCTGGTCGCTGCTCGGTGGCTTAACGTCCGGCTGGGCCTGCGCCAGGACCAGGCTGGTCTGACCCAGCAACAGCATCGAAGCGAGCAACAGCCTCATCGAATCCCCCTCCGTCGGTCGCACCAGCATGCCGGTATTCCCAGGCGCCGCAACATCGCTTGATCGGCCGGAGAGGATGCGGTGGCCCGACCGGCCGCGTCTCACGAAGCTCGGGTACCGGCGTCACCGCCCGGGCTCGCCTGCGACGGCAAGCATCTTGCGCTTTCGAACGAGGGGAATAGCGTTGCAGTGTCCATCGTGAAGGAGACTGCAAACATGCGTTCCAAGATCATTGGCTTTGTCGTCGGTTGCGGCCTCGCTGCCGCCACCATCGTTCCCGCCCTTGCCTGTTCGTACCACACGCAAGCGTCGTCCGATCAGAACAAACCCGAACAGACAGCCCAGGCACAAGGCTCGACGACCACCAGCACGCAGTAATCGAGCGCGGTCCCGCCCATTCTCCAAGGTGAGCGGGATCTATACTTCGGTACTGGGGTCATGAGACCCGGTCGCTGGCGGCGCTACGGCGGCCGTTGCTCGACGGACGGTCGTCGATCAACCGAATCGAAGCATGATGAAGACGAAAACCAGTACGCAGACCACCGCAACCATGATCGCATCGTTGAGTTCGAGCAACATCCGCGTGAACCTCCGCCTGCCTAACAATTCGAAAGGGCGGCGTTCAGCGTCAAGCGGGGTTCCCGGCTCGATTGCGCGAAGCGGCTATGCGCAGACGCTCGCAACGAATGCTGAGCTCAAGATCGACACGCGGTCTGGCGATAGGCTTGAGTTCTGCGCGGCATCGCAGACTGAGCGAGGCACCGTGGGACCCGCCAGTGCCGCGATCCAAGCACCGGGCCATCGTGCGCCACGCACCGCGAGTTCGAACGTCGACCCGCGCCGGCCACCTTCGCCGTCATTCCTCGACCGCCGACTCCAGGGGTGATCGATCGATCTCCCGATCTTCGGGCGAGCGGGTCGCTACCCAGAGACCCACAGCCGTGGCGGCTAGTCCGATGAAGGTGAGAGAGGCGCTCAGATCCAGCGTCATCACTGAAAGGGTTCCGCTGTCTTCCGCCGAGCTGGCGCACACGGCACACCATGTCAGTGCGGACCACAGAACGAAAGAGACCACGACCCCACAAGCCAGCACGCGCATGGCCCACTCCACTGCACAGCCGCTTCGAAGGTGGCCATGACAGCAAACCACCTCAAAATGGTTAACCTGGAGTTACGCGGGTTGACGTAACGTTCGTCAGCCGCTGTCCTTTAACTCATCCTGATCTGAGCACGACATAATGACGTGACCCCTTTTTTATTCTGCCACAACTGGAGTCGGCGGGTGATCCGATCCGTTTGTTGGGGCCGTCGCAAGAGGCCGGAGCGCGGAGCCTTCCCATAGCGCAACGCTCCGGCCGGCCGTGCCGAATAGAACCCCGGCGTAGGCACTCGGCGTCATCCAGCCGAGCTTCGAGTGTGGCCGCTCGTCGTTGTAGTCGCGAGGCCACGCCGTCAGAACGACGCGGACGTGCGGGAGAGAGTGGAACAGGGTCTCGTTCAGCACCTCGTCACGCATGCGGCCGTTGAAGCTCTCGATGAAGCCGTTCTGCTGCGGCTTCCCCGGAGCGATGTAGTGCCATCTGACCCCTGTGCGGTCGGTTCAGCCCAGGATGGCGTTCGACGTCCGTTCGGTTCCGTTGTCGGAGACGATCGTGGCCGGCTTGCCTCGGCGGGCGAAGATGGCGTCGAGTTCACGTGCGACCCGCGCGCCCGACAAGGACGTGTCGGCTACGAGCGCCAGGTGACGTCCTCCCGATTTTCTCCTCCGGGCAAAATGGGAGTCTTCCGGTTTGTGAGACCCTGATGGAAGGATCTGGATCGTGAAGAAGAGCAGGTACACCGAGGAGCAGATCGCCTTTGCGCTGAAGCAGGCCGAGACGGGCACGCCGGTCGCCGAGGTGCTGCGGCGGATGGGGATCTCGGAGCAGACGTTTTACCGCTGGAAGAAGCTCTACGGCGGTCTTGGGACGGGCGAGTTGCGACGTCTCAAGCAGCTCGAGGACGAAAACCGGAAGCTGAAGCAGCTTGTGGCCGATCTGAGCCTGGACAAGCACATCCTGCAGGATGTGCCGTCAAAAAAGCTCTGACGCCTGCGCGTCGGCGCGAGCAGTCTAGCGCTGGCACACATCTTCAACCGGGCCAGCTATGACGCGCCGATCTTTCCCCGCACGGGGGAAGGTGGCTCGGCCGCAGGAGCCTGGCCGGAGTACCCCACCCGTCGCTGCGCGCCACCCTCCCGTCCGAGGAGGGATTTCACAACGACCTGCCCTCTTCAGGGTAGGCCGCAAAGATGTATGCCAACGCTAGCCGTTCCGGGGAGGGAAACTCCGCTCGAAGGTCAAATGCGACGTCGGAGGACCGTGTCGTGGTTCTCCATGTTCAGAAGACAACGCAGACAACGCCAGATGAAGTCGCCAAGCGGCTTGGTCTGACGCGGCCACGCCTGAACGATCCTTTGCGCGGCAAGCTCGCGGGGCGCTGCTTGACCCAGCTTCGATGCATTCGCGCATCTTTGGCGGAGACCATGAGACCGCGAGCGCCGGACCCGCTATTGACACGGTCCCGAGCCCTACTTGCGAGACCGATGTCCCTCCTGCACCATCCGCGCACGCTGCCGCTGCTCGTCGCCGGGGCGTTCTTCATGGAGTTCCTCGACGGCACGGTGATCGCCACGGCGCTTCCCGCCATGGCCCAGAGCTTCGCCATGCGGCCCGTCGATCTCTCGGTCGGCATGTCGGCCTATCTCTTCACGCTGGCCCTGCTACTGCCGGCCAGCGGCTTCATGGCGGAACGGTTCGGGGCCCGCACGGTCTTCTGCTCGGCCATCGCGGTCTTCACGCTCGCCTCGATCGCCTGCGGGCTCAGCACCGGATTATGGAGCTTCACCCTGGCCCGGATCGTCCAGGGCGCGGGTGGCGCCATGATGGTGCCGGTGGGTCGATTGTCGGTGCTGCGCGCCACGCCGAAGTCCGACCTCATGCGCGCCATCGCGATCCTGACCTGGCCGGCGCTCGCGGCCCCGATCGTGGCGCCGCCGCTCGGCGGCTTCATCACGACCTATGCGAGCTGGCGCTGGATCTTCTTCATCAACGTGCCGCTCGGCATCGCGGGCCTCCTGCTGGCCTGGGTCGTGGTGCCGGCCACGCGGGCCGACGCGAGCCGCCGCTTCGATGCGCTAGGCTTCATCCTGGCCGGGCTCGCGGTGCTGTTCCCGCTGTCGGCCGTCGAGCTCCTGGGGCGCGAGACCGTCGATTGGACCGTGGTGCTGGGGTTGTCGATCGCGAGCCTCGGCTTTGCATGGCTCGCCTTTCGTCACATGACACGCCACGCCGTCCCGATCCTGCCCCTCGACGGTCTCGCGGTGTCGAGCTTCATGCGCAGCGTGCTCGGGGGATCGCTGTTCCGGATCGCGGTCAGCGCCGTGCCGTTCCTGCTGCCGCTCATGTTCCAGGTCGGTTTCGGGCTCGATGCTTTCCGATCGGGCCTCCTGGTCCTGGCCCTGTTCGTCGGCAACATGGGAATCAAGCCGCTGACGAGCGCGATCCTGCGCCGCTTCGGTTTCCGGGCCGTGCTGATCTGGGACGGTCTCTTGGCGGCCTTGGCCATCGTGGCCTGTGGCGCCGTCACGCCCGGCATGCCCCTGGTTCTGACCGTCGCGCTTTTGATCTTCGCCGGCGCGACGCGCTCCATGGGCCTCACGACCATCAACACGCTGGCCTTTGCCGAGATGCCGCCGGTGCATCTGAGCGGCGCCAATACGCTGTTCAGCATGCTCCAGCAGATCTCCTTCGGGCTCGGAGTCGCGATCGGGGCCGTGGCGCTGCGCATCGCGCAGAACTGGCGCCCGGCCGAAGCCGCGCACGCGACCCCGCTGGAGTTCCGCATCGCCTTCGCGCTCGTCGGCATCGTGGCGCTCGGCGCCGTTCTCGACGCCTTTCGCCTGCCGGCCGACGCAGGCGACGAGGTTGCGCGGGGCTGACCGAAGGTCCCTTGGGCTCCGCCCAGATCAGTGGCGCGGCATGGCCGCGATCTTGTCGAGCACTTGCAGGGTGAAGTCCGCGCAGGCCTTCATGGGTTCGTCATCGGCACATTTGATGCCGATATCGGCCTCGCCGGTCTCGATATGGAACCGGGCGGCTTTCGAAGGCGGCGGCTCGAAATGCCCCATCCGGTGAGGCCGCATGGGGCCGCCGTCCCGGCCGCCAGCCTGGTCGGCGGGCGACATGCGGGCATCCATCGGCCCGTTGTCGCCGGCCGGAGGGGGCGCTTCGGGCGGCGGCGGTTCCGATTGGGCGAGAGCATGTCCTGCGAGCAACGCGAGTGCGAGACCTGCGCCGATGATGACCTTCATGTGATTGCTCCGAAACGTCGGTTGACCGCCGCCAGATAGGAGCCGATCGCGTCGTCAATGTGCCGCTTCGGTTTCGGAACTCCGACGCCGCGCGGCGGTATCGGCCACGAGATCAAGGCTTGCCGTTTTCGGCGGGTGTGGCCGGCGCGGTCGCCGCGGCGGACGCGCCGGAGTTCGTGTCGTTGGCGACCGGTATATTGGCCGGTTGCCCGCCCGAAGCCGGCGCGGCTGCCATGGGGGTCTCGACCGGCGTAGGCGCCGGCGTGGCCGACACCGGCGGCACCGGACCGGTCGAGCCCGGCGCGTCGCCGAAATGGACCGCCGTTCCCTGGCCCACCATGGACGCGAGATCGAGGGCATCCCAGTTCGTCATCCGGATGCAGCCATGCGACTGCGTTTTCCCGACTTCGGCCGGATCGGGCGTGCCGTGGATGCCATAGCCATCGCCCCCGAGATCCATCCACACGAGGCCAACGGGGTTGTTGGGCCCCGGTTTGATGGTGAACGGCTCCTTGGTCTTCACCCCCTTGAACTTGTAGTTGGGGTCGTAGGTGTAGTCCGGATTGCGCACCACCTCGTGGATGGTGAGATCGCCGGTCGGTGCGGGCTTGTCCGTGCTGCCGATCGAGGCCGGGTATCGTGCCAGCATCTTGCCGTCGACATCGAGCGCTTCGACGTCGTGCCCCGCCTTGTCGACCACGAGGCGCGCGGCCTTTCCGGCCGGCTCGGACCGTGCGACGTCGGCCACGAGGATGCGATCGCCGGCCCTGAACGTTGATGTGGGATTGAGCGATCGCAGCAAGGGTTCCGCCATGTGGAACCGTTCGGCCATTTCCTCCCTGACGTCGTGATAGCCGAGGTGCGGCAGCCGGGATTGCGCTTCGAAGTCGGTCGGAATCGACTTCGTGAACGGTCCTTTGGTGTCTTCCGCCGTGATCGCGTAAGACTTCAAGGTCGGCGGCGCCTTCGTGGTCAGCCTGTCCCACGTCGCGGCATCGAGCAGCCCGCCGGCATCGAGCCCGGCCTGTTGCTGGTAGGCCTTGATCGCATCGCGCAGGTTATCGCCCGCGAGCCCATCGATCGCACCCGGAGAAAAGCGCGCGCGGTCCAGGAGAACCGCGGCTTTGACGAGGCCGGGATCCGGAAACGCGGACTTTTTGTCCGACGAGGCGGGACGGGACGCGTTATCGATCGCCTGTTCGGTCAGACGATGGGGTGGCGCCGCAAAGACTGCTCCCGTGCCTCCGAGCAGCAGCGCGGACGCAAGGACGAGCGTGGATCGACGAGACATGGGGGGAAAGCTCCGGACGGTGCCGGTACCAACTGAGCCGACGCTTGCAGGTTCCTACAAGCGATGCAAATGCAACCGCGGCCGAGTCGGGCTAACGCAAGTTCACAGAGGCGGCATCGTCCAGCGCTGTTTCTTCTCCGTTCCGAGAGAAATGTCGCGGCGCAGCGGTGACCGGATCGCTTTAACTGCCCCGCCAGACCCAACCCTCGCTTGGAAAGTGACACCCTCCTCGCCTCGGGGGCTTCGCCGGCCAAAACAGCCTGACGAAGGCCCGCTGGACGTAGGACGTGAGCGGTCACGCCGCCGTCCGATCGTCGGTCCACGGGTCGAACAATTGAACGCCGAGTGCCGCAAAGTCCTTGGTGTTGCGGGTTGCAAGAGTGAGTGCACGGGCGACGGCGGTCGCTGCGAAAATTCCATCCATCACCGACAAGGCAAAGCCGCTCTGGCGAGCTTGGCTCATCAGATCGCCCCAGCATGCGGCGATGGCGGGATCGATCGGCACGATCCGCCCGGCGAAACGCGCCGGAAGATCCTCCGCGAGCCAGGCGGTCAGCGCGTCGCGACGCCGGCCGCCGTTCGTTAGCCGTCGTCCGGTACGAAGGTCGGCGCCTTCACGAACGCGTCGAAGTCGCGGAACACCGACAAGGGCTCGTGTGTGAAGCGGATTTCAAGGCCGTCGTGCCTGCGCCGACCCACCTTGCCACCATCGTCGACGCCATCGGCCATTTCGGTGCCGTCACCACGTCGGTCGGGCTGCGCAGCGAACCCCCGAAACCGCTTGGCCGGGCCTTGCTGCTGGCGGGACGGCGGTAACCCGGCCGACTGCGGGAGCGATCCCGAGGCACGTCTCGGTGCGCCTCAATCTTCATCTCGACCGAAGCCGCGACAGCGCCTATCTCAGCAGCATGAAATTCCTCGACGAAGCCAAGGTCTATATCCGCTCCGGCGACGGAGGCGCGGGTTGCGTCTCCTTTCGCCGGGAGAAGTTCATCGAATTCGGCGGGCCCGACGGCGGCGATGGCGGCAAGGGCGGCGACGTCGTGGTCGAATGCGTCCAAGGCCTCAACACGCTGATCGATTACCGCTACCAGCAGCATTTCAAGGCCAAGACCGGCATGCACGGGATGGGGCAGAACCGGGCCGGCGGCAAGGGTGCCGATGCGCTCATGAAGGTGCCGGCCGGCACCCAGATTTTCGAGGAGGATGGCGAGACCCTGCTGGCCGACCTCACCGATGTCGGCCAGACGCTCGTCCTGGCCCGCGGCGGCAACGGCGGCTTCGGCAACGCCTATTTCACCACCTCGACGAACCGCGCCCCGCGCCATGCCAATCCCGGCCAGGAGGGGATCGAGCGCACGGTCGTGCTGCGCCTGAAGCTCATCGCCGATGCCGGGCTCGTGGGCCTGCCCAACGCCGGAAAATCGACCTTCCTGGCCGCGGTGTCGGCCGCCAAGCCGAAGATCGCCGATTACCCCTTCACGACGTTGAAGCCCGGGCTCGGCGTCGTACGGGTCGGCGACCGCGAATTCGTGCTGGCCGATATTCCCGGCCTGATCGAAGGCGCGCATGAAGGCCTGGGGCTCGGCGACCGGTTCCTCGGCCATCTCGAACGCTGCAACGTGCTCCTGCATCTCGTCGACGCCACGGGCGAGCATGCGGGCCAGGTCTACAAGACCATCCGCCACGAGCTCGAAGCCTATGGCGCGGGACTGACCGAGAAGCCCGAGATCGTGGCGCTGAGCAAGATCGACGCCGTCGATGCCGCAACCCTCAAGACCCAGATGGCGCGGCTGAAGCGGGCCGCGAAGCGGACGCCCCTCACGCTCTCGGCCGTCAGCGGCGCCGGGATGACCGATGCCCTCGGCGCTCTGCTGAGAACCATCGACGAGCAGAGGCGCGAAATCATCGCGACGGAAGCGCCCGCCTGGCATCCCTGACAGCGGTCGAGCGTCTCAGGGGGGCAAGGCCGGAGGCGGGGGGTCGGCGAACTCCACGGGCCCGCTTGGTGGTGGCGATTCCGCAGGGCTGCCCGGAGCACGGTCGCGGGTGCTGGCCGCCGCATGACTTTGTCCGGCGACCGCACCGTTGCCTCCCGGAGCGGCATCGAGCCGCGCGGCCGCCAGCGCCGTCGCCAGGGCCGCCTTGTCGGCTCGCAACTCCTCCATGACGGCGATCTTGCGGCGGTCCTCCTCGCGGGCCGCTTCGGCGCTCGACGCCTGTGCGGCCAGGATCGCGTCGAGGCGGGTTTGCAGCTTCTCGGCGGCTTGGTTCGAATCCGTCGACCGACGCTCGGCTGAGGCCGCCTGCTCGCGCATGAAATCCAGTTCGTGCGTGAGAGTCTCGACCTCGTGGTCGCGAGCCTTGAGCCGCGTGACCAGCTCGTCCCGCTGCGTCGCGATCGTCCCGGCAGCGGCGCGGGCCCCATCCCGTTCGGACTCGACGGCCGAGAGCCGCTCTCCGGCATGGTCGAGCTCCCGCCGCGCCGCCGCGAGATCCTGCGCGAGATCCTCGTTCCGGGTATTGGCACCGAGCAGCCGGGTTTCGAGCGCCGCCAGGCTGCCTCGATCCTGGTCGATCCGTTGTTCAAGCTTCTGCTTGTCGCGTTCCAGGACGGCCGCTTCGAGCCAGCGCTTCTGCGCGAGCTCCGTCGCGGCGTGGAGGGCCAGCGCGCTCGCACCATCGTTGGCCCAGGCTTGGTTGAGATCCCAACGGAGGTCCTTGGCCTCGGCTTCGAGGACGCCGATCCGTTCCCGGGCCAGACTGCCCTCCTGTTCCAGGGCGACGATCCGGGTCGAGAGACGGCCTTCCTCGGACAGCAGCGCCGCGCGAGCGGCGTCGACGCGTTCGAGTTTCTGCTCGGTCCGGCGCAGCTCGACCGCATGGGCGGCGCGGATGTGGTCGCGCTCGGCCGCGATCTCTTCGGCCGAGAGGGGAACCAGGCGCGACAGGCGAGCCGTCGAGAGCCGCACCGCGCGCCGCCAGATCGCCGGCAGGGCCGCGAGGGCGAGGAGCCCCGTGGTCAGGACGCCCAACGTGAACATCATGATGTCGAGGATCACGCGCCGCCATCCCGTGCTTCGCCCTCGAAGGGCAGCTTCGGCTCCTCAGCCATAAGTGCTTTTCGTAAACGGGCTGTGCAACACAGCAAACGTCAGCTGAGGAAAGCACGCCTTTCGCGTGAGCCCTGGAGTGTGTCGGCCAGCTCATCGACCGTCACCGCCAGCGCACCGCGAGAGGAGCGTGGCGGGACCCAGCTTCATCCGGGGTGACACCCTGGGTTGCTTGTTGCTTCGCGCCTCGCAGTGACGGCCGGCGAAGCTCCAGCTTGCTGAAACGATCCGACACTCTCTGGCTCGGACAGGCCAGGGCGCGAAGCGTGAGCCGATCCGATGGCCCGGTCCGGTGCTTAGAACGGGTTCCAGGTCGCGTGCGGGGTGAATTTCAGATACGACAGGCTGACCCCGAGGCGCGCGCCGACGCCCGAACGGATCGGCACAACGATGACCTTGTCGTCGGTCAGCGCCGTGAAGCCGAAGCCGCCGATGAAATAGGCGGAGCCGTCGACGCCGCCGAATCGCCTGAAGATGCCCTGTGTGGACGGCAGATTGTAGACCAGCATCATCGAGCGGTCGCCGTTGGCGCCGGCGTCGAAGCCGATCGACGGCCCTTCCCAGTAGACCTTCTGGTCGCCGGCATTGCGCGTGTACATGATGCCTTCGCCGTAGCGCAGCCCGCCGATGAAGGCGCCGCCGGCCTCCTGGCCGAGCACATAACCGTTGGGCTGGCCCCAACGCCGCGCGGCTTCCTCTATCGTCAACGCGATGCCGCGCGAAACGCTTCCGAAGAAGCGATGCCCGTTGTCGATGAGCTCGCCGGTCGAGAAACTCTGGGGGGAGTCCTGCGCCAGGGAACGCGTGCTTCCCAAACAGGCCGCGCAGAGCGGCGCCGCCAAGCCCGTCAGAAACACTCTCCGCGAACAATCGGCCATGGATCCCGCCTTCACTCGATCCGCGGCCTTGTAGGTCGTGATCATGTCGGGTCCGTGGCGAAGGTCGATGCCGCGGCCGCCCCCGGCGGGCCGCCCCAGTCAGCTCAGCGGTTTCCAACCTCGTGAGCCTTGTCGAACGTGCTGGTACCGGTGGTGTCGGCGGGAGGCGCCGAGTGGCCGACCGGGATCGAGGCCTGATCAGGGTCTCCACCGGCGCGGTTCGTGTGCTTGATGGACACCGCGCCAGCCGGGCTGGCGGCTGCAACGACCATCAAAGTGGCTGCCGCCACGGCGGCGTAAAGTGTCTTGGATTTCGTCATTGTCCCTTGCTCCTGCGGGTGGGACGCTTTCGCTCGTACATCGCCTCTGACGGAAGCCACAGCTTCGTCTGAGTTCATTGCGTGCACCGAGAGCTCAAGCTGGTGGGCCGACTGCTCCAGACGGATCACCATCCGTCCAGGTCGGACCCCTAGGAGCGCTTCGCGGCCAAACCGCGGCCGGATCCTGCGGGTCGACGCAGGGCACGGCTGCGCCGTTCGCAGAGCTTGCGCCCTGCTTAAGCCAACATCGGCAGGTCGAGACCCTGCTCGCGGGCACAGTCCTTGGCGGCCTCGTAGCCCGCATCGGCGTGGCGCATGACGCCCGTGGCGGGGTCGTTGGTCAGCACGCGCTGGAGGCGCCGCGCCGCGTCGTCGGTACCGTCCGCCACGATCACCATTCCGGCGTGCTGCGAGAACCCCATGCCGACGCCGCCGCCATGGTGCAGCGACACCCAGGTGGCGCCGCTGGCGCAGTTCAGCAGCGCGTTGAGCAGGGGCCAGTCGCTCACCGCGTCGGAGCCGTCCTGCATGGCCTCGGTCTCGCGGTTGGGCGAGGCCACCGAGCCTGAGTCGAGGTGGTCGCGGCCGATCACCACCGGGGCTTCGAGTTCGCCGCTTCGCACCATCTCGTTGAACGCGAGGCCGAGCTTCGCACGCTGGCCCAGCCCCACCCAGCAGATGCGGGCCGGCAGACCCTGGAAGCTGATGCGCTCGCGCGCCATGTCGAGCCAGCGGTGGAGGTGCGGGTCGTCCGGGATCACCTCCTTCACCTTGGCGTCCGTCCGATAGATATCGTCCGGGTTGCCCGACAGCGCGGCCCAGCGGAACGGCCCGATGCCGCGGCAGAACAGCGGTCGGATATAGGCCGGTACGAAACCCGGGAACGCGAAGGCGTCTTCGAGCCCCATGTCCTGGGCCATTTGGCGGATGTTGTTGCCGTAATCGAAGACCGGGACGCCGGCGGCGTGGAAATCCAGCATGGCCTTGACATGCACCGCCATGGATCGTTTGGCGGCCTCGGTCACGACGGCGGGCGCGCTGCGGGCGCGCTCGCGGTACTCGTCCCAGGTCCAGCCGGCCGGCAGGTAGCCGTTCAGCGGATCGTGAGCCGAGGTCTGATCGGTGACGAGGTCGGGGCGGACACCGCGGCGCACCAGTTCGGGAACGATCTCGGCCGCATTGCCGAGAAGCCCGATCGAAACGGCTTCCTTCGCGGCGCAATGCCCCTCGATCAGCGCCAGGGCCTCATCGAGGTCCTTGGCCTGCTTGTCGAGGTAGCGGGTCCGCAGCCGGAAATCGATCCCGGCCTGCCGGCACTCGACCGTCAGCGAGGACGCGCCCGCCAGGGTCGCGGCCAGGGGCTGCGCCCCGCCCATGCCGCCAAGCCCGGCCGTGAGCACCCA
>CAXUOD010000055.1:0-26277 GCA_964252585.1 uncultured Lichenihabitans sp.
TCATCATCGTGGTCTTCGCCGTGGTGGTGATCGGCGGCATGGGCTCGATCCTCGGGTCCGTCGTCACGGGCTTCGCGCTCGGCCTGTGCGAAGGCTTGACCAAGGTGGTCTATCCGCAAGGCTCGTCGACCGTCATCTTCGTAATCATGATCGCCGTGCTGCTGCTGAAGCCGAGCGGTCTCTTCGGGAGGACGGCGTGAAGTCCGCCGAGCCGCTCGTCGCGACCCCGACGGTCGGCACCGAGCCCGAGGTCGGCACCGAGCCCGAGTTCGGCGCCGCACCGGGGCCGCGAACCGCCCCGGCCGCGACGCCACGCGACGACACGGCCGTGCAGGGCGCCATCTTCGCCGGGCTCGTGCTGGTGATCGCGGTCGCTCCCTTCGTGGCCTATCCGGTTTTCGTCATGCGGGTGATGTGCTTCGCGCTCTTCGCCTCGGCCTTCAACCTGCTGCTCGGCTTCGGCGGGCTCCTGTCCTTCGGTCACGCGGCCTTCTTCGGCCTCGCGAGCTACGTCTGCTCCACCGCGGCGCTCTCCTTCGGCCTCACGCCCGAGGTCTCGATCCTGCTCGGCACCGGGTCGGCCGGCCTGCTCGGCGCGGTCTTCGGCGTCGTCGCGATCCGGCGGCAGGGCATCTATTTCGCCATGATCACGCTGGCCCTGGCGCAGATCGTCTATTTCGTCTGCCTGCAGGCCCCGTTCACGGGCGGCGAGGACGGGATCCAGGGCGTGCCGCGCGGGCGTCTCTTCGGCCTGATCGACCTCTCCCGGGACGGCGTGCTCTACGTCCTCGTGGCGGTCGTCTTCCTCGGCGGCCTCGCGCTCATCACCCGCATCGTGCACTCGCCCTTCGGGCAGGTGCTGCGCGCCATCCGCGAGAACGAGAACCGCGCGCTTTCGCTCGGATACCGGGTCGACCGCTACAGGCTCGCGGTCTTCGTCATGTCGGCGACGCTGAGCGGACTTGCGGGATCCACCAAGGCGCTCGTGTTCCAATTGGCATCGCTGACCGACGTGCATTGGACCATGTCGGGCGAGGTGGTGCTGATGACGCTGATCGGGGGCGTGGGCACGATCTTCGGACCGACGCTCGGGGCACTCGTCTTCGTGGCGCTCGAGTTCTACCTGGCCTCGCTCGGTTCCTGGGTCACGGTGGTGGAAGGCGCGGTGTTCGTCGTCTGCGTGCTGGCGTTCCGCGAGGGCATCGTCGGTGTTCTGGCCCGACGGTTCCGTCGGCCGCTTTAGGGCTCGTCAGCCACCGCCCGGCCCGCGGGGATGGTAAGCACCCTACACCGCCGATCCCGTCCCATCATCCGGTCGTTCCCTCAGCCTTGACCATCGGCTCCAACAGCATCGCGCAGATCGATTCGGCCTGCGTCATCCGACTCGCGTCGGGCGAGGAGTCCCTTGCCGATCCTGGATGACCGCGTCGTGCGACGATCTTGCACATGCCGATCGTGGCCTTCTGCAAATAGGTCGCATCGTAAACAGTGCTCGGCTTCTGTTGCAGCAACTGTTCGAAGAACGTCAGCAGAGCCGCCTCCATGTTACCGATCAGATCGGGCAGCTTGTCGGCTCTGGAACTTTGGTAAGCGATGAAGAGATCGATGATGACCGCGTCCCTCGCATAGGACTCGAGCAGGATTTCAACGACGTGGCGCAACTTGTCACGCGGCTCTTTCCCCCCACGTAAATAACTCTCGACCGCTTCGACCATTGCAACTACGATGGGAACGGCCGCAGCCTCGATCAAGCTGTCTTTTTCCTGAAAATAATAGGTGATTAGGGCGGGCGTGACGCCGGCGTATTGAGCAACTTCTTTTCGAGTGACGTGAATGTTCTGTCGAGCACGCAAAGCGTCTCGCATGGCATTGACGATCCTGCGCAGACCCGCCTCGTTTGCACCCCGTGTGGGACGGCCCTGGCTTTGTTGTACCGGGTCCAGCACATCGTCTCTTCGGCCGATGAAGCTCGGGCCGAGCTGGTCGTGCTGACGATTTTTGCGGTGATCAGTCCTGTTGACGCTGCTGCGTCCTGCGGAGGCTTGTGTCGCAGAGATCATGTTTTACGCCCTGCCCGTTCCTCAGTGGCCAATACACGGCGTACTCTTCTCGATTGGGAAGATTGACCGTTACTGTGCTGGTTCACTTCTTCGATGAAAACGATTGCTGTCAGCTATCGTTACTTGACACACTGGTCACTAGCTATGCATCGATTAACCCATGGTTAACGATCAACCGTATCTTGTCGCGAGAATGGTCGGCTCTTGCGGGATACTCCCCGACATCGAAGAAGCGAGCACCTCGCGATGATCCCCGACGAACTGGCCGAAGCGACGCTCCCTTTCGTTAAAACATCCTCGCTGGCACCGCGCAGAGGTGCTCGGCCAGCAGAAAAGCTTCCGAATGCTCCTCCGTCGCGACCCGACAGGGTGTCTCGGATCAAGCAACGCGTCAGATCTTTGCCCACCATCGTGCAGGCTGTGGTGTGGAAGCGACGCCAGCGCGCGCTATAAGCTGGCGCAAGGAAGGTTTTCTGCATGCACGAGCAGGTTACCATCGGGTTCGACCAAGGCACTTCGGAGCCTGTACGAACCGGCACTGCTGCGCGCGGATCGGCGCCTTCTGGGATAGGGCTTGTCGGTGCCTTGCTCGATGGCGTCGCCGACGCCGCCACTCTGTCGGACGCCGATGGTCTCGTGGTTTACGCCAATCCGGCCGCCAAGGAGCTCTTCGGCATCGACATCGTGCGAGCGGTGGTCAGCGTCGCTTCGCTGTCCGATCCCGCTTCGGCAGGCGACGCCGAGGCGATCGCAGCGATCGAAGCTGTCACGCAGGGGGAGAGTCCGTGGAAGGGTCGCCTCTCCCGCATCGGGCAGGACGGGCGCCCGTTCACCACGCAGGCACAGGTCAGCAGCGTCGCGGTGGAGGGCCGGTCGTGTCGCCTGTGGCTCGAGCGGCCGAGCGTCGGGCCTCGCGACCCCGCGACCACGGAAGCGCAACTGGCCCTCAGCATCGCTGCGGGCAACATGGCGGTATGGGACTACGACGTCGCCTCCGACCGGATCACGGGCTCGCCCGAACTCCACCGCCTGCTCGGCTTTCCGCCGGGAGCCGAGCCCACGACGGCGCAAATTCGAGAGCGCTACTACCCGGGCGAACAAGAGCGCTTAGGCCGCGAAGGTCGAGACGCGCTGACACGGGGAGAACGTTTCGTCGAAAGCGAGTTCCGTTATCTCTGGCCGGACGGCTCGGTCCATTGGGTCCTGCTCCGGGCGCAGGCTTTGACGGATGGCTCGGGACGGCCGACCCGTGCGCTCGGGATCGTGATGGACATCACCCAGCGTAAGCGTGCCGAGCAGGCCCTTCGCTCCAGCGAGATGCGCTTGAAGCTGGCCCAGGACGCGGCGGGCCTCGGGGTCTGGGATTGGGACCTCCGCAGCCCAACCTTCGAATGGTCTCCGGAAATCTACACGGTCCTGGGGATCGAGCCCGATAAGGCCGTGACGCCTCGCTTCGGCTCATGGCTGCGGGCGCTGCATCCGGACGATCGGGGCGAAACGACCGCAACGATCCGGCGGGCCGTGCTCGACTCACAACCGTTCTCGATCGATTTTCGGCTGCGGCTGCGCGACGGCTCCTCGCCGCGCTGGGTCCGCTCGCGCGGTGCCCCGGTGCTGGGCGAAGACGGCAGGCCTACCCGCTACGTCGGTGTGAACATCGACGTCACGGAGGAGCATCGGCAGGAGGAGCGGCTCGTGGTCCTCGCGGACGGTCTGCGCGACGCCGCCGCGAAAGCGGAGCGGGAACGAGAGCGGATCGCGGATCTGTCGAACGACCTGTTCGCGGTGATCGACGAAGCGGGCGGCGTCCTCGCCATCAATCCCGCCTGGCCGCGCCTCTTGGGAGACGAGGGCCGCGGTTTTCGGGGGACGCGCTTTCTCGATCTCGTCCACCCCGATGACCGCGCGCGGGCCGCGTCCTCGCTGTCGACGATCCGCGATGGCAAGTCGCTCGACCGCTTCGAAGCACGGCTCACGCGGGCCGACGGCAACGACGTCTGGATCGCCTGGACCGTCGCGACCGAAGGCAGGACGATCTATGCGGTCGGTCGCGACGTCACGGTCGACAGGGCTCGCGATGCGTCGCTCGTCCAGACCCAGAAGATGGAGGCGCTGGGCCAATTGACGGGCGGCATCGCTCACGACTTCAACAATCTCCTCCAGGCGGTCACGGGCTATGTCGAGATGGTCCGCCGCCATCCGGGGCATCCCAAACTCGGCCAATGGATCGACAATGCCCTCCTGGCGAGCGACCGCGGCGCCAAGCTGACGCAGCAATTGCTCGCCTTCTCGCGGTCGCAGCGGATCGAGATCGCCGCGATCTCGATTCACGCCGTGTTGTCCGACATCGAAGACCTGCTGCGACGCACGCTCGGAGGAGCCATCAGGATCGTCGTCGACCTGCCGCCCGCCCCCCTCGGCGTCATGGCGGACCGCACCCAGCTCGAGACGGCGCTCCTGAACATCGCCATCAACGCGCGCGACGCCATGCCGGATGGCGGGTGCCTGACGCTCACCGCGAGAGCCTTGCCGCCCGGCGCCGTCTGGGGGCTCGAGGCGGGCGACTACGTCGAGATCAGGACGAGCGACACGGGGACCGGCATGCCCACCGAGGTGGCCTCACGGGCGTTCGATCCGTTCTTCACCACGAAAGGCATCGGCAAGGGGACCGGCCTCGGCTTGAGCCAGGTCCACGGCATGGCCCAGCAGGCGGGCGGCACCGCTCGAATCGAGAGCCGACCGGACGCGGGAACGACGGTGTCGCTCTTTTTGAAACGGGCCGCGCCACCGCCCGACGAACCTGCCGGAAGAAGCCAATCGGCCGACCAGGCCTTCCGCGCGACGCTGCTGGTGGTCGACGACGACCCGGATGTCCGGTCGCTCCTCTCCGATATGCTGCCGTCGCTGGGCTATGCCGTCGATTTCGCGGGCTCGGGCTCCGAAGCCTTGGCGTCGCTCGATCGCCGTCGGCCCGATCTGATGATGCTCGACTTCGCCATGCCCGACATGAACGGAGCCGAACTGGCCCGAGAAGCCCTGACCCGCTACCCGGGACTCAGGATCGTCTTCGCGAGCGGCCACGCCGACACGAAGCAGATCGATGCCGTCGTCGGCTCCGCTCGCCGGCTGCGGAAACCCTTCCGCATGGGCGAACTCGCGGACGCCCTGTCCGAGGCGCTGTCGGACGCCTGAGCACGGCGGACCGGTTTCAGGATCACGCCCGACGCCACCGCCGCACCTCACCGTCCGGGACTTCCATCAAGATGCCGCGCCGCGCCATCAGGTTGACATGAGCCAAGGTCTCGCTGAACGCGAACCAGAACTGGTGGGGGTCGAGCTCCCTCGTGAAGAGGAGCGGCACGATCTCGGCCGCGGTCCGCGGTGCCTCGGGCGGGCAGAATCGGGCGATGTCGGCGCAGCGCGCGGCGTGGTGGGAGACGAGCTCGGCGCAGCGGCGGTGCAGTCCGAAAAAGGGGAGCCGGTGGCCGGGCAGCACAAGCGTCGAATCCGGGATCAGCGACGGGATGAGGGACAGAGACGCGAGATAGAGCCCGAGCGGGTCGTCCTCTGGCTTGTCCTCGGCGACCGACACGTTGGGGGAGATCTGCGCCAGCACATGGTCGGCCGCGAACAGCAGGTCATGCTCGGGCACGAACAGCAGCATCTGAGCCGGCGAGTGACCGCCGTAGCATTGCACCTCGGCGTCCATGCCGCCGACCCGCAGGTGGTCGCCGGCCCGCAGGGGCTCGTAGCGGGACGGCAAGGCCGGCACGACGGAGCGATAGCGTTCGAGCCGGTTTCCCATGAGGGCGAGCTGCTCGGGCGAGAGCCCGTGGGCCCGGTAGAACCCCTGCTCGGCTGCGATATCCGCAAGGCGTGCCAGGCCATGGACCCGCGCCGTCAGGTATTCGGTCTCGCCCATGACGAGACGGGCGCCGGTTCGGGCACACAGATAGGCCGCGGCCCCGACGTGGTCGGGGTGGTAATGCGTGACGACGAGCCGTTCGACGGGCTTGCTGCCGAGAAGGCGAGAGAACACACGGTCCCAGAGCCGTCGAGCCTCCGCCGTGTCGACGCCGGCATCCACGATCGTCCAGCCGCGGTCGCCCTCGACGAGGTAGAGGTTCACGTGGTCGAGCCTGAACGGCAGCGGCATCCGCAGCCAGTGAAGGCCAGGCGCCACTTCGAGCGTCTCGCCGAAAGCGGGCGGCGTCGGGAACGGAGTGATGAGGTCGACCAAAGCTAGGATCTCGCGGGGCTCGCGTGCTGCATGCCCGCCGGCGTGATCACGCGTCAAGGCAGCACCGCGCATGGCTGGTCTTGCCTCCGTCGTGTTTCGGGCGCACCACCGGGTCTTCCGCGGTCCGAACCCATCCATCGCCCGATCATGAACATCCATGTCCAGGAAGAACCGGAGGCGCTCGATCTCAGCGGCTATGCCCGCAAGATCCTGACGTCCCGTGTCTACGACGTCGCGACGGTCAGCCCGCTCGATCCGATGCCCCGTCTGTCGGCGCGGCTCGGCAACGACGTCCTCCTGAAGCGCGAAGACTTGCAGTCGGTCTTCTCGTTCAAGCTCCGCGGCGCCTACAACAAGATGGCGGGCCTGCCGCGCGACGCACTGGAGCGCGGCGTGATCTGCGCGTCGGCGGGCAACCATGCGCAAGGCGTCGCGCTGGCGGCCCAGAAGCTCGGGGTCACGGCCACGATCGTCATGCCCCGCACGACGCCCAGCATCAAGATCGCGGCCGTGAAGGCCCGCGGCGCCACGGTCGTGCTGCACGGCGACGCCTTCGACGACGCCTACCGGCATGCGCTCGACCTCTGCAGCCGCGACGGCCTGACCTTCGTGCACCCTTACGACGACCCGGACGTCATCGCGGGGCAAGGCACGATCGGCATGGAGATCCTGCAGCAGCACCCCGGGCCGCTCGACGCGATCTTCGTGCCGGTGGGCGGCGGCGGCCTCGCGGCCGGCGTGTCGAGCTTCGTCAAGTTCCTGCGGCCGGACGTGAAGGTGATCGGCGTCGAGCCCGACGACGCGGCCAGCATGGCGGCGGCGCTCGCCGCCGACACGCGCGTGACGCTCGACCGCGTGGGCCTCTTCGCCGACGGGGTGGCGGTCCGCCAGGTCGGGGCCGAGACGTTCCGGATCTGCCGCACCACGCTTGACGAGGTCGTGACGGTGACGACCGACGAGATCTGCGCCGCCGTGAAGGACATCTTCGACGAAACCCGTGCCATCGCCGAGCCTTCGGGCGGGCTCGCCCTGGCGGGGCTCAAGCGCTACGCGGAAGCGCGAGGGCTCGGCGGCGCGAGCCTCGTCGCGGTCAACAGCGGTGCCAACCTCAATTTCGACCGCCTGCGCCACATTGCAGAACGGGCCGAGATCGGCGAGCGGCGGGAAGCCTTGCTGGCCGTCACGATCCCCGAGGAGCCCGGCAGCTACCGGCATTTCATACAGGTGCTGGGGCGCCGCTCGATCACCGAGTTCAATTACCGCTACGCCGGTTCGGATGCGCCGGCCCAAATCTTCGTCGGCGTGGCATTGCGCGACGGCGATGTGGAGAAGCGCGAGATCATCGCCCTCCTGCGGCAGAACCGCTACGCCGTGAAGGATCTGAGCGACAACGAGACCGCCAAGACCCACGTCCGCTACATGGTGGGCGGCCGGGTCGCCGGGCTCGATGACGAGGTGGTCTACCGGTTCCAATTCCCGGAACATCCCGGTGCCCTGCTGAACTTCCTGAACAGCCTCGGCCAGTTCTGGAACATCACGCTCTTCCACTACCGGAACCATGGCGCCGATTACGGCCGCGTGCTGGCGGGTTTCGTCGTGCCCCCCGCCGACCGGGGACGGTTTGCCGAGGCCGTCGAGGCGCTCGGCTACCCCACTTGGGACGAGACCGGCAATGCGGCGTTCCAGCTGTTCCTGGATGGCAGCGCGATCGGATGATAAGACGCGCCGACTTGAACGGGCTCACGAGCCCCGGGGCAACCGAGGCCGAGGGACGTCGGACCCGGCCTCGCAGCGAAGGAAACCCACATGCTTTTGACCGGTGACATCCTGATCGGCGCGACGCGCTCGGCCGGCGGCGGCGCGACCCTCAAGGCCATCGATCCGGCGACGGGCGAGACGCTCGAACCGGCCTTTGCGATCGCGGGCGCCACGGAGGTCGACCGGGCCTGCGCGCTGGCCGCGGAAGCCTTCGATGCGTACCGGGGAACCTCGCGCGAAGCGCGGGCGGTTTTTCTCGAGACGATCGCGGCCAACATTCTCGAGATCGGCGACGGCCTCGTCGATCGGGCCTGCGCTGAATCCGGCCTGCCCCGCGCGCGGATCGAGGGAGAACGCATGCGCACGGTCGGGCAGCTGAAGCTGTTCGCCGGCGTCGTCAGGGCCGGCCTCTGGCTCGATCTCCGGATCGACACCGCTATGCCGGATCGCAAGCCCCTGCCCCGCCCCGACCTCAGGCAGCGTCACGTCGCGCTCGGACCCGTCGCGGTCTTCGGCGCCAGCAACTTCCCGCTCGCCTTTTCGGTCGCGGGCGGCGACACGGCCTCGGCCCTCGCGGCCGGCTGCCCCGTCGTCGTGAAGGGCCATCCGGCCCATCCGGGCACGGGCGAACTCGTCGGCGGAGCCATCCGCAAGGCCGTCGAGTCCTGCGGCCTGCCCGAGGGGACCTTCTCGCTGCTGCTCGGCGCCAACGAGACGGGTTCGGCACTGGTCAAGGATGCGCGCATCAAGGCTGTCGGCTTTACCGGCTCGCGGGCCGGAGGGCTCGCCCTCGTGGCGATCGCCGCCGCGCGCCCGGAACCTATTCCGGTCTATGCCGAGATGAGCAGCATCAACCCGGTCTACCTACTGCCCGGCGCCCTGGCGGCCCGGGCCGAGAAGCTCGGCCGGGATTTCGTCGGTTCCCTGACCATGGGGGCCGGGCAGTTCTGTACCAACCCCGGGCTCGTTCTGGCGCTCGCGGGACCGGACCTCGACACGTTCATCGAGGCCGCCACGGCGGCCCTGACCCAATACGCACCCCCGCCGATGCTGACGCCCGGCATCCACAAGGCCTACGAGGCCGGCCGCAAGGCCTTGTCCGAGAACAGCCTTGTCGCTTGCGTGGCCAACGGCAAGGCCGGCGAGGGCGTCAACCGGGGAACCGGTGCGCTGTTCGTGGCGGATGGCTCAGCCTTCGCCGCGGACGAGCGGCTGAGCCACGAAGTCTTCGGCGCCTCCTCGCTGGTGGTCCGCTGCAAGGACGAGGCGGAACTGCTGGCCGTGTCGCGCAAGCTCGAAGGGCAGCTGACCGCGACGTTGCATCTCGAGGCCGATGACCTCGCGGTCGCGCGGCGGCTTCTGCCGGTGCTCGAGGGCAAGGTCGGCCGGATCCTCGCCAATGGCTGGCCGACCGGCGTCGAGGTGAGCCACGCGATGGTTCACGGCGGACCCTTCCCGGCCACCTCCGACAGCCGCACGACATCCGTGGGCTCGCTGGCGATCCGGCGCTTCCTGCGTCCCGTCTGCTACCAGGACCTCCCGGCCGAGCTCCTGCCGGAGGCTTTGCGCGACACCGCCCTCCACGGCCTGCCCCATCTCCTCGACGGCGCCGCGGTCCTGCCGCGCTGACCGCGCTCGGGTGGCCCGGGATGATTGACACCCCGGAGCGCAACCGCTAACCAGCATCCCGCGTCCGCACGAGCCTTTTGGCCCGTTGCGGCGCTTTTGCCTGGAGCCGCAAGTGCCCGGGCGACGCACCCGCGGCCGTTCCCACTTCCATCGGTGAGCTGCCTGTCGGCCATTCCGTCCTGTTGCAGGATGGCGCGGCAGAGGAGGGCGCGTTCCTCAACTTGTTGATCAGAGGACGCGATGACGAAGCGCTTACAATCGAAGTACAAGATCGACCGGCGGCTCGGCCAGAACATCTGGGGCCGCCCGAAGAGCCCGGTCAACCGCCGCGAGTACGGACCCGGCCAGCACGGCCAGCGGCGCAAGGGCAAGCCCACCGACTTCGGCACGCAGCTGAAGGCCAAACAGAAGATGAAGGGCTATTACGGCAATATTTCCGAAAAGCAGTTCCGGAAATATTACGCCGAGGCGATCCGGCTCAAGGGCGACTCCTCGCAGAACCTCGTGGGTCTGCTCGAGCGCCGCCTCGACATGGTGGTGTATCGCTGCAAGTTCGTAGCCACGATCTTCGCGGCGCGCCAGTTCGTCAACCACGGGCATGTCCGCATCAACGGCAAGCGGGTCAATATCGCGTCCTACCTCGTCAAGGTCGGCGACAAGATCGAGGTCAAGGAAAGCTCGCGCGAACTCGCCTTCGTGATCGAGGCCGGCCAGTTGGCCGAGCGCGACGTGCCGGACTACTTCGAGCACGACGATGGCAAGAAGGCCGCCACCATGACCCGGGTCCCCGGCCTCACCGAGGTCCCCTACCCGGTCCACATGGAACCGAACCTCGTGATCGAATTCTACTCGCGCTGATCCGGGGTCTCGTCCCGCTCAAGGAAGGCCGCCTCCGGGCGGCCTTTTTGTTTGCCCGATCATTTCTGTGGATTTGCAGAATGGGGTCTGTTCGACTCCATATCGAGCTTGTGGACACGTCGGCGAAGCCACATCGTCACCCCAATGGGGAAAACATTTGTAGCCGCGGCTAGAACCAACTGGGTTGCCTTCCTCGCTTCGGTAGAAAATCTCCATCGCCATCGGAGGTCGATGTGGCTCTTCCCCCTTGCGGATGAGAACAAACAGAGTACATTGATCCCTGTTGCAGGGCGGTGCCGCCCATGTCAGAAGGACTCGAACCCGTGAGCCAAGCCAATCTTCGCCTGGTGGAAGGAACCTCCGTGGACAAGACCAAAGCGCTCGATGCAGCGCTGTCGCAGATCGAGCGTGCCTTCGGCAAGGGCTCGATCATGCGGCTCGGCAAGAACCAGAAGGCGGTCGAGATCGAGACGATTTCGACCGGGTCGCTCGGGCTCGACATCGCGCTCGGCGTCGGCGGCCTGCCCCGCGGCCGGGTGATCGAGATCTACGGGCCTGAGTCGTCGGGCAAGACGACGCTGACGCTCCACGTGATCGCCGAGGCGCAGAGGAACGGCGGCATCTGCGCCTTCGTCGACGCCGAACATGCGCTCGACCCCGTCTATGCGCGCAAGCTCGGCGTTCACCTCGACGACCTCCTGATCTCGCAGCCGGACACGGGCGAGCAGGCCCTCGAGATCACCGACACGCTGGTGCGCTCGGGCGCGGTCGACGTCCTGGTGGTCGATTCCGTGGCGGCCCTCACGCCTCGGGCCGAGATCGAGGGCGAGATGGGCGACGTGCAGCCCGGCCTCCAGGCCCGCCTGATGAGCCAGGCCTTGCGCAAGCTCACGGCATCGATCTCCAAATCCAACACCATGGTGATCTTCATCAACCAGATCCGGATGAAGATCGGCGTGATGTATGGCTCGCCCGAGACGACGACGGGCGGCAACGCCCTCAAGTTCTATGCTTCGGTTCGCCTCGACATCCGGCGCACCGGCTCGATCAAGGACCGCGACGAGGTCACGGGCAACCAGACCCGCGTCAAGGTGGTCAAGAACAAGGTGGCGCCGCCGTTCAAGCAGGTCGAATTCGACATCATGTATGGCGAGGGGATCTCCAAGGTCGGCGAGTTGGTCGATCTCGGCGTGAAGGCGGGCATCGTCGAGAAGTCAGGGGCCTGGTTCTCCTACGACAGCCAGCGCCTGGGCCAGGGACGCGAGAACGCCAAGGCCTTCTTCAAGGCCAATCCGGAGATGGCCAGGAAGGTCGAACAGGCCATCCGCGAGAACTCGGGCCTCATCGCCGACCGGATTCTCGAGACCGGCGGACCCGAGCCCGACGACGACGACGACGGCATGGCCGAGGCCTGATCGGGCTCCAGCCGACCAAAGCGACGGGGTTCGGCCCGCTCGCTCGACAGTCCGGAGGGGCGCGGCTAAATGGGGCCAGCGCCCTTTTCCATGTTCGAGGGGCTATCATCCCGAGCTTCGAGTTCCTCTCCCATGACCAGCGTCAACGAGACCCGCGCGGCCTTTCTCGACTTCTTCCGCAAGGCGGGACACGAGATCGTCCCGTCGGGGCCGCTTGTCCCCCGCAACGATCCGACGCTGATGTTCACCAGCGCCGGGATGGTGCAGTTCAAGAACCTGTTCACCGGTGTCGAGAAGCGCTCCTATAGCCGTGCCACCACGGCCCAGAAGTGCCTGCGGGCCGGCGGCAAGCACAACGATCTCGACAATGTCGGCTATACGGCCCGGCATCACACGTTCTTCGAGATGCTCGGCAATTTCTCGTTCGGCGACTACTTCAAGGCGACCGCCATCGAGAACGCCTGGACCCTGGTGACGCGAGACTTCGGGCTCGACAAGAGCCGGCTGCTCGTCACGGTCTACCACGACGACGACGAGGCCTTCGATCTGTGGAAGAAAGTGGCCGGGCTGCCCGACGGCCGCATCATCCGCATCGCGACCTCCGACAATTTCTGGGCCGCCGGCGACACCGGCCCGTGCGGCCCCTGTTCCGAGATCTTCTACGACCAGGGAGAATCGGTCTTCGGCGGCCCGCCCGGCAGCACCAGCGAAGACGGCGACCGTTTCCTGGAGTTCTGGAACCTCGTCTTCATGCAATTCGATCAGGTCGCTCCCGGCCAGCGCGTGCCGTTGCCGCGACCATCGATCGATACCGGGATGGGCCTCGAACGCATCTCGGCCATCCTGCAAGGCGTGACGTCGAACTACGCCATCGACCTCATGCGGACCATCATCATGACGGTGGCGAGCCTGACCGGCGTCGATCCCGACGGGCCGCAGGCCGCGAGCCACCGCATCGTGGCCGATCATCTGCGGGCGTCGGCCTTCCTGGTGGCCGACGGCGTCGATCCCTCGAACGAGGGACGCGGCTACGTGCTCCGCCGCATCATGCGGCGCGCCATGCGCCACACCCAGCTGCTCGGCGCGGCCGAACCGCTGATGTGGCGCCTCGTCCCGGTCCTGGTGCAGCTCATGGGGCAGGCCTATCCCGAACTCGTGCAAGCCCAGGAGCGGATCGCCGACATCCTGCGGTCCGAAGAGACGCGGTTCCGCACCACGCTGGCGCGCGGCTTGTCGATCCTCGAGGACGAGACCCGCAGCCTGCCGGACGGTGGGCGCCTCGCGGGCCATGTCGCGTTCAAGCTTTACGACACCTATGGGTTTCCGCTGGACCTCACCCAGGAAGCCTTGCGAAGCCGCGACATTACGGTCGACCAGGACGGCTTCACGACCGCCATGACCCAGCAGAAGGCGGAGGCGCGCAAGGCCTGGGTCGGCTCCGGCGAGGCCGCGACGGACGCGGTCTGGTTCGGGATCCGCGAACGGGTCGGACCCACCGAGTTCCTCGGCTACGCGGCCGAACAGGCCGAAAGCATGGTGACGGCCCTGATCCGCGAGGGGCGCGAGACGGAGAGGCTCGCGGCCGGCGAGACCGGACAGATTCTGCTCAACCAGACGCCGTTCTATGGCGAATCCGGCGGGCAGGTCGGCGACACGGGCACGCTGAAAGGGCCCGGTGTCTCGGTTCGCGTGACCGATACCGGCAAGAAGCTCGGCAACCTCTTCGTGCATGAGGTCGAGGTCGTCGAGGGTTCCGTCACCCCCGGCATGGCGCTCGTGGCGGAGGTTGACCACGCCCGCCGTCGCGCCATCAGGGCCAACCACTCGGCGACCCATCTGCTGCACGAGGCGCTCCGCCAGGTGCTGGGGCCGCATATCGCCCAGAAGGGATCGCTCGTCGATGGCGAACGGCTTCGCTTCGACTTCTCGCATCAGAAGCCGATCTCGGCCGAGGAACTGGCCGAGGTCGAGGAGATCGCGAACCGGGTCGTCCTGCAGAACGAACCCGTCGTGACGCGGCTCATGGCGATCGACGATGCCCGCGCCAGTGGCGCACGCGCCTTGTTCGGCGAGAAATACGGCGACGAAGTGCGGGTCGTCTCGATGGGGCGAAGCGAGGCGGGGCAAGGCGCCACCGACGCGATCTACTCGATCGAACTCTGCGGTGGCACGCATGCGGCCCGCACCGGCGACATCGGCCTCGTATCGATCGTCGGCGAGAGCGCGGTCGGGTCCGGCATCCGCCGGATCGAGGCCCGCACGGGCCATGCGGCGAGGCGCCAGCTCAACCACGATGCGACGCGACTGCGCGATCTCGCGGGGCTGCTGAAGGCGTCGCCCGATCTCGCGACGGAGCGGCTCGCCAGCCTGGTGGAGGAACGGCGGCGCCTCGAACGCGAACTGACCGATGCGCGCAAGAAACTGGCGCTGGCCGGCGGTGGCACCGGAGATCAGGCCTCGGCGGCGACGCGCGACGTGGGTGGCGTTAAACTGATGGCGCGTGTCGTGACCGGCATCGACATGCGCGATCTCAAGGGCTTGGCCGACGATGCCAAGAAGGCCCTCGGCTCCGGCGTCGTGGCCCTGATCGGCGTGGGCGAGGACGGCAAGGCGGGCCTCGTCGTCGCCGTGACGCAGGACCTGACCTCCCGGTTGAACGCCGTCGACATGGTGAGGGTCGGCGCCGCGATCCTGGGCGGCAAGGGCGGCGGTGGACGCCCCGACATGGCGCAGGCCGGGGGGCCTGACGGGGCCAAAGCCGATGATGCACTGGCCGCGGTCGCATCGGCCCTCTCGGAAAGCCTCAACTCGTCGCCCGATCGTTGAGCGTCGTGCTCGCGCCCCTGCTGGCCGGCGCCGTCATGGTGGCGGGCCCGGCACCCGAAGCCATCGCGGCAACCACGCCGTGCTCGGCCAGCATCGCCGTACGTGTCGAGCGGCGCGGCGGTTCTTCCGACGGCCTGCCGCAGTCGGGTGTCCTGCTGGTGCTCCGCAACATCGGACCCGCGGATTGCCTCCTGCCGGGGTTGCCGCAATTGCAGTTCGACGACGCGGCCGGCCAAGGACTCGATGTGCTGCGCGAACCGCCCCCCGGAATGCATCCGGGCCCGGTGGTCACGCCGCTCGTCTTGGCCCCCGGTGCCGAAGCGTCCGCGGCGCTGACATGGGTGAGCGGCGGCGTCAATGCCGGCCACCATTGCGTTACTCCGGCCAAGCTGGTGATCGGCGAGGGCCCGGAAGCGCCGGGGGCGCCGTGGCGGTTCGGGCAGGTCTGCGGACAGCCCGGAAAGCCCCTGTGGTTCCGGCAACCCGTGCTGCGACTCGGGCCGATCCCGCCACCGTGAGTGTCTATCGTCGAGAGGTACGGAGGACTGCTTGCCGAGACGATCCCAGCTGCTGCCGAGGATGAACGGCGACGAGATGTCGCGACGAAGAGGAACTAAGCTTAGATCCGACCGTTAGAGGTCCATCGAACCGCCGCAATCGCCGCGGCGGCTCTGGGTGGAGCTTCAGATGGGTAATCTTCTTTATTGGGCCGTCGTGCTCCTGATCGTTGCGATCGTGGCAGGATTTTTCGGCTTCGGCGGCGTGGCAAGCACGGCAGCCGGCGGCGCTCAGATCTTGTTCTATATCGTGATCATCCTGTTCGTGATCGCTTTGGTCATGGGTCTGATGCGGCGGGGACGCGTCTGACGTCGCGATCACGTCGGCGACCGGCTTGAAGCAGGCCGGTCTGCGGTCGAGCCGTTCAGCGGGTTCTCCGGGTCCCAGCCATAGGCCAGGGTCTCGAACCGCATCGACCGGACATCGACGAGAAGGAGGCGCCCGAGCAACCCTTCTCCGAACGGGACGATCAGCCGGACGACCTCGAGAGCCATCAGGCTGCCGATGATCCCCGTCAAGGCGCCGAGCACGCCGGCCTCAGCGCAAGTGGGTACGCTGCCTTCGCTCGGAGGAGCGGGAAAGAGACAACGATAGGTCGGATTGCGCTGTCCGTCCGACGCGTTCTCATAGGGTTTCAGAACCGTGATTGCCCCGTCGAATGTTCCGACCGAGCCCGTGACCAGGGGGCGTTCCGCCCGGAAGCAGGCATCAGAGACGGCATAGCGGGTGGGCCAGTTGTCGGAGCCGTCGACCACGACATCGTATCCGCGGGCGAGTGGCTCCGCATTTTCCGCCGTAATGCGACTGTCGTGCAACTCGACCACGACGTGGGGATTGAGCCGGCGGATCCGGTCGGCTCCCGCGCCGACCTTGGCTTCTCCCAGCGTATCGGTCGTGAAGAGCACCTGCCGTTGCAGGTTGGACAAGGACACGATGTCGTCGTCGACGATGCCGAGGGTGCCCACACCGGCGGCAGCCAGGTACAGGAGGATGGGGCTCCCGAGGCCGCCCGCACCGACGACGAGCACACGGGCCGCCTTGAGCTTGGCCTGACCGGGTCCACCGATCTCCCGCAGCACGATATGGCGCGCGTAGCGCTCGATCTCCTCGCTCGAAAGGTTCATCCGCCGTAGCCTTCGGTTATAGAGACCGCGTCATGTCTCGGGCCATAGTCGCAAGGCCGGCGAGACGCAAACCGGGCCTCGCGTGCAACGACGTTCATTGCCATTCCTTGTCTCGCGCGGCGGGGTCGCGCTAGCTCTCGGCCTGACACTCCTGACGGCTCTGCTGTTCGCGGTGTGGCCGGAGTTGGACCTCCGGGTCGCGGCGGCTCTGTATCGGGGAAACGGACGATTCCTCGCCGCGACCCCCTTGGGAGATGCGGCCCGCCAGATCTTCGTCATCGTGCCCTTCGTCGTGCTGGTGGCGTTCGGCCTGCTTCACCTCGGTCGGCGAGCGGGATGGTTCGGCTGGGGACCGAGCGGGCGGGCCCTCGTCATGCTGGTCGCGAGCCTGGCGCTCGGCCCGGGCCTGCTCGTCAATGTCGCATTGAAGGACCACTGGCATCGGCCCCGCCCCGTCCAGGTCATCGAGTTCGGCGGCGCCGATCCGTTCCGTCCTTACGACCGCCTCGATGGCTCCTGCGTCCGCAACTGTTCGTTCGTCTCGGGCGAGGGCGCTTCGGCTTTCTGGACCGTTGCACCCGCTCTTCTGCTGCCGCCGCCGTGGCATGCCGTGGCACTCGGTGGCGCGCTCTGTTTCGCAGCCGCGGCAGGAGGGCTCCGCATGGCCTTCGGCGGACATTTCCTGTCCGACACCGTCTTCGCCGCGCTCTTCACCTGGCTCGTCGTCGCGGCCTGCTGGCGCGCGATCCTCGCGGGTTCGGACCACCAGCCGAGAGGCGGTACCACGATGCAGGCCCTCCCGGTGCGGAAGCCGTCAATGGAAAATTAACTATGTTGGCCGAATGTGGGGTTCGGCAAACCTTTCCTTCAGAGATCCGCGAGGGCTCATGTCGTCCCACCACCCCTTTCCCCGTCATCAGGACGCGCAAGACTACCGTGCTCAGGGTGATCGCAGCATCGGACAGGATCTCGACAACATCTTTCGGCTGACGGCGGCCCAATTCCCACCGGCCCAGCAAAGCGGGGAGCGGGGCAGAACCGCCGCACCCGAGCCGCGCCGCGTGACCCAGCCCGATCTCGATGCCGCGCTCGATATGCTCAACCGCGCCGCCAAGGCCATGGACCTGATGCAGTCGCGCTACCAGAACGTCGAGGACTACGCCAAGAGCGTCGCGGATCGGGCCGAAAAGGACATCGCCTCGGCGCTGGCCCAGGCCCGGGAGTGGGAACTTCGGGCCACCGGAAGCGAAGGCAAGCTCGAAGAGTTTCGCGGCCGCGCCCTGGCGGCTGAGCGACGTGCCGATCTAGCGGAGCAGAGCGCTAAAGAGGCACGCGACTGGCTCGAGTGTTTCTACGAGAAAATCGTCTCGTCCTTCGACGAACGGTCCCTGCTGAAGTCGCAGGCGGCGTAGCGCGGCTGCAATTTGAAGTCCCGAGGTAACGTTTCGTCAACTACCGCAGGGCAATCTTCCCCGGTGTGACCTTCCCAAAACCGCGGTAGCCCTTCGGGTATCGCAGTCGGTTTTCCGGACATCGCCTCGAGGTCGAAACCAACGGCGATGATGGCGGCGAGAGGCCCTCGACCGCATCGGTCCATTCGCAAGGCAGAAGTGGAGACCCCTGATGAGTGAAGCCGCGCTTCTTCGCACCCTGGCCGACAGCCTGGATGAACTCGAAGCCCTCAAGCTGTTCCCGGCCGACATCGTCGATCCCGGCACCGTGACGGTCGAATGGACCGCAGGCAACGACCATGACGGCTATGCCGTGCTGAGCCAGGCCATCAGCGAGATGGTCGAGCAGCACTGGAATGCCCTCCGGTCCCAGGTCGTGAAGAAGAAGGAATCCGAAGTCCAGGCGACCCGCAAGGAATGGAGCGAACTCACGACGGCGGCTGTGCCGGTCGAGACCAACACCCCGTCCACCGACTCCTTGTCGTCCGCCATGGGCCCGTCGCGCGTGCAAATGTTACAGCGACAAGCTTGAGGCACAATCGGACCGGTCCAGCCGGCCCAATAGGCATTCTCCCGCAAGCCTCCGTCGGCTTGGCGTTAATCTAGGCGAAAATGTCGCGGGTTGCTGAAACTTTGGGATCAGGAGCCGTGTTGAGGGCACACGCGATTTTTCGCGTGACCCAGGAGTTTTCATCATGGCTAAAGCTGAGCATACGGAAGCCGCCGAACACCACGAGAAGGCCGCCAAGGCTCACAAGACCGCTGCCGAGCACCACGACAAAGGTGACCACAGCTCTGCCGCGAAGCACTCCGAGGAAGCTCATGGCCACTCGGCCAAGGCTCACGAGAGCTCGGCCCGGGCGCATGGCAAGTCGAAGAAGTAATCCGAAGTAGGGGCGCGTCGATCGGGCGCGTCCTCGAAAAGGAAACGGCCACCCTCGGGGTGGCCGTTTTCCGTTGGGTCATGCCGGACCGTTCGCAACAGCGCCCCGCACCGCCCACCGCCGCACTCTCGACGGCTAGCGGCTACTGCCGGTAATGCTGGATCCGGGTCGTGCGCAAGCCTGCGAGGCCGTGCTGGTCGATCGACATCTGCCAGCTCAGAAATTCGTCCACCGTCAGGGTATAGCGGCTGCAGGCCTCCTCGAGAGACAGCAGGCCGCCGCGCACCGCCGCCACCACTTCGGCCTTCCGCCGGATCACCCACCGCTTGGTCGAGGGTGGCGGAAGGTCGGCAATGGTCAGGGGGCTGCCATCCGGGCCGATCACATATTTTGCCCGGGGGCGATGCATATCTACCATTGGGTCACTCGCGTACTCGACTCTTGCGAACAAACCCACGCTAGGCCTCGCTGCTTAAAACTTGGCTAAGCCAACCTGCTGCGTTTGAAAGCCTTTTTGGTTTAGAGAGTGTTACGATTGCGGCCCGAGCCGGAAGAACGAACCGAGTCCATAGGCTTGCGTCAGACTTGCGGCTCGTTCTTCCTCTGCCGAGCGTACGAAATCATCCGGTTCGGTGACCAAAGCCCATGCAAGGCCCAGGGCTGGCAAAGCATCGGCAAAGGGGTTAGAGCACGGATCATGGCCACCAGTTTCGTGCCACTGTTGCCGATGGATCACGCACCCACCCTGAACTCGCTCGGATTCGCGAAGGACCCCGCGGCGACGCGGGTCGTCGTCGCGATGTCGGGCGGCGTGGATTCCTCCGTCGTGGCGGCCCTGTTGGCGCGCGACGGCTACGACGTCGTCGGGATCACGCTGCAGCTCTACGACAGCGGCTCGACCGCCGCGGCCTCGCGCAAGGGAACGTGCTGCGCCGGGCGCGATATCCACGACGCACGAGCCGTCGCGGCGAAGCTCGGGATCCCGCACTACGTACTCGATTACGAAAGCCGTTTTCGCGAGAAGGTCATCACGCCGTTCACCGACGCTTATGTCGCGGGCGAGACGCCGATCCCCTGCGTCAGCTGCAATCAGCACGTCAAGTTCGCCGACCTCTTGGAAACGGCCCGGGACCTCGGCGCCGATGCCATGGCGACCGGCCACTATGTCGCGTCCCGACCGACCGCGGCGGGCCGTGCACTCTATCGCGCACGCGAGCGCGACCGCGACCAGAGCTACTTCCTCTATGCCACCACGCAGGCGCAACTCGACCTCCTGCGCTTTCCCTTGGGCGAGCTGACCAAAGCGGAAACGCGAGACCTCGCGCGTCGCTTCGGCCTCGCGGTCGCCGAAAAGAGCGACAGCCAGGACATCTGCTTCGTTCCGACCGGCCGCTACACCGACCTGATCGAACGGCTGCGGCCGGATGCTGCGCGCGGCGGCGACATCGTCGACCTCGAGGGCGAAGTCCTCGGGCGGCACCGCGGCATCATGCATTATACCGTAGGGCAACGTCGGGGGCTCGGCCTGGCCGAGAGCCTGGCGGGCGGTGGCGAGCCGCTCTACGTCGTCAAGCTCGATGCGCAGACGTCGCAGGTCGTCGTCGGACCGCGCCGCGCGCTCGAAACCGGCAGCGTCACGTTGCGGGACGTGAACTGGATCGGCGACGGCGCTCTCGACGCGACCGACGGCCGCGACGTTGCCGTGCGGCTGCGCTCGACGCGGCCGCCGGTTTTGGCGAGGCTGCGCCGGCACGAGGGGATCGTCTCGGTCGATCTGCTGGTCCCCGAGACCGGGGTGTCGCCCGGCCAGGCTTGCGCCTTCTATGACTCGACCGCCGACGACGCCCGCGTGCTCGGCGGCGGGACCATCCGCTTGACGGTGCCGGCGGCAGGGCTGGACGCCTCGTCTTCTCTCGAGACACCGGGCCGCGCCGTCGCATGAAGGACCGCGACGGGCCGGAGACCGCGACCGAGGAACGGTCTGCCGGGCAGGATCGTCGCAGCCAGGCCTCGATCAGCGACGCCGGCCAGGTCGTGGCCGCCTATTCCCGCTGGGCGCCGGTCTACGATCTCGCCTTCGCGGCCGTGATGCGGGCCGGCCGTCTGGCGGCCGCGGCGGCGGCGAGCCGTGCGGCCGCACCCGATGGGACGCCGCTCTTCAGAGGCGGCAGGGTGATCGACATCGGGGTCGGCACCGGGCTCGAGCTGCCGATGTTCGCGCCTCAGGCCAGTATCGTCGGGATCGACCTTTCAAAAGCCATGCTGCGTCGCGCGCGCGATCGGGTGACACGCACCAAGCTCGCGTCTGTCGAAGGCCTGCTGGTGATGGACGCGACGCGCCTGGCCTTTCCGGACGAGAGCTTCGACGTCGCGGTCCTGCCTTACGTCCTAACCGTCGTGCCGGAGCCGCACCGCATGATGGACGAGGTCCGCCGCGTTGTGCGGCGCGGGGGCGAGATCGTGCTGGTCAACCATTTCGGCGCGGACCGCGGCCCGCTCGCGCTGGCGGAAGCCTGGCTTGGCCGGCGCAGCGCGTCGCTCGGCTGGCACCCGCAGTTCCCCTTCAGCGTCCTCGGCGATTGGGTCGCGGCGCATCCCGACATCGCGATGCTGGAGCGTCGCGCCGTTCAGCCGTTCGGGCTCTTCACGCTGGTGCGTCTGAAGAGGGCGGCGTAGACGGTCGAGCTCTACCGTCCGTCATCCCGAGGAGCTTCGCGATGAAGCGATCCCGACTTCGAGCCGGTGGAAGCGCGCCCTGGCGCCCCCGGGAGGCGCGATCCGCGGACGGCGGGGCTTGAGGCGAGGCGCAACAAACCTGCACTACCCTCGCCTCGAGCAGAGCCGGCTTCGAGCTCCGGCAGGACAAAACACGCGTGCTTCGGTCTCTTTACTTGCAATCTACGTGCGACAAGAGTTCGCGAGACGCGGCAGCGCCGGCGGAGCCTCTCGTGGATCCATGCCAGACATGCCGGGCATTCGAGCTCTTGCGAATGAACACGGGTGGCATGTACGTCTTGATCGGAAGTACTGGATGGTACTCTGGAGCCATGGAAATTAAACCGTCTCCGCAACTTTCATCATGAGCGACACCTGCCGTGAAAGGCAACTCCCGCAAGGCAATCATGACATGCAATGGATGATCGCGATCACTTCATCTTTCAGAACTCCAGCGTTCACAAAGGGAAAACGCGCGGGCCGGATCGACGTCGACTTCACCATTATCAGGGACATGGATCAACTGATCAGCTTCCGAAAACTTGGCCGATGATGCTGCAATCAACTCATCATCCTTCGCGCCTGAAGTCAGCACCAAGCACCCGCGCTACATTGAATCAAAAGCTTAGACAATCATTGCTGAGGCAGTAGCGATGTGCAGATTTGGGAATAGCACCGGCTAGACGAATACAACGATTGGGTGTTTCATAGTTCTACCAGATCGCGAGTGAGTCTCGGAGGCATTGCCGAAAATCATCATGAGGTTTCACGGACAGCTTATGCAGCCCAGCCTATGACGCTCAAAGAAGCGTAAGCTGCACTGGACAAATGCAATCGGCTGACTGTCGGCATGAGCCTTGAGGAGGCCCAGGCTGTGACGGGTGAAGCGCTACGGCCCTTTGCAAACAATAGACTGTCAGTTCACCCGAACTGTGTCGTCTTCACGTCGCAGACTGGCAAAATATCAGGGATTTGGACGGGATTTTGGCTCTCAACGGAGTATAAGACTTTGCGAGATGTGTATCTCGACCTAATGCGGGAAATCCCGCTATGTTTCAAGCGGCCTCTTACAGTCGAGACATACGCTAAAGTGCCGACGGAAAGGTTCTCTGCTACAAGGCCTATCGAAGCAGGCGACTCAATGGTTGTTTCGGTGAATAGGCTTCGTTTAGGCGAGGATGTGGATATGGTTCGGGGAACATTTAATCTGAGCGCAATTCCATACGACGGAGACGGGTTCAGTGTTCAATGACGTGAAACGTACATGGAGTGAAGGCGATGTCGTTGCAGACGTACAGCATACTAACATCGGGACGTTCCTACCAAGACGGGGCTTGACGTCCGGCGTTACGGACTTCTGGAACGGCACCAGCTCACTTGCCCGATGCGATGGCGAGGCTGTCTCCCGTGCCCTGGATCGTCGTTGTTGGTGAACCTGTAGCCGCCCATGAGGGATGCCGGACCCTTCTACGGCTACGAACCAGTTGGACGAATACGACGATTGGATGTTTCATGTTGCTACCATATCGCGAGTAAGTCATCGGAGGCATGGCCGGTTTTACCGGAAGATTTCATGGAGAGCTTATGATCATGCCAACAAAAATGTGGTCGCCGATGCTCGGCTCGGTTGCGCTCGTCTGCACTCTGCTGACATCGTCCCCGATGCGGGCGGCCCAACCGATGACACTCAAGGGGGCGGAAGCCACTGTACAGCGTTGCGTTCGTGTCTCCCTCGGCATGAGCAGGTCTGAGGCCGAACATATCATAGGACAGCCGCTCCCTTCAGAGGACAATTTCCTCATGGTAGGTCAAGCCCAGTGTTTCATAGCTGTATCTGTCAAAAACAGAGTCTTTTGGATTATTGCCGCTTTAAAAATTCGGACAAAGCTTTCCTTGGATGATGTAGCAGCAAAAACTATCCAAGAATTGCCCTTCCGTGCACAGGACTTCGGTGAATTGGAGGTAAGAAGAGAAGGTGAAAATGACCTTATTACGCTGTATGGTCCTACTGATCGGCAACTGAGTATCGTCGTGGCGAGAGAAAATGGGATGACAGCGATATCAATTGGCCGTCGCAGCCCATCGATACAAAAGCAAGACGCACCTGGTTTCTACGCGGATTGAAGAGAGAGTAAAATCATGTCCCTTACAACTTACTCCATCACCGGCCTCGGCACTGCGTATGGGCCTCCTGGCACCGCAACTGTACCGAATACACCATTCAAGGGAAGCGCTGTGGCTTTCGGAGGTGGCGCATTTTTGACCGCGTCTCACATTTTTGATGAGTACGTAACACCTAATACAGAGTTCCGGGCAGACACGATGAATATCAATTCTGTCCCGTTCAACACGATCTACAATCTCCGACAGTTCAATCCAGCGCTGGAGAAGCCAAACGCTTTCGGCACGAGCACGCAATTGAACGATCTTGCGGTTGTTGAGCAGCCACAGGTCGTGACACCCGCGTCGTCGCTCAGTCCCTTCGTCGTTTTCAACAGCCCGAGCGATGTGGAGGCTTTCTTCCAAAACATATTGACTAACCAGACGATCACTTTGTCGGGTCAGCAGTCGCCCGGAGGTCTCACCGGGACCTTCGACTCAGCGACCGTCGCCGGGCAGTTCAACGGTTCGTTTCCGCAGACCGGGCAAAGTGGCGACAGTGGCGGCGCGGCCTCGGTGCAGAACAAGGCCGGGACCAACTACGTCGTCGGCATTACCGTCGCCGGCAGCGCAGTGCAACACAAAGAGATCTTTTCCTACCTGACGATGCAAGACTACGATGCGGTTTCGGGCATCGCTCAGACCCAAGATTACTCAGGCATGGCTCCAGATTTTCTGTACGGGGTGGGCAATGCTGAGAAGATGCACGGCATGCAGCGCAAGGCCAACATCGTCACTGAGGGCGACGATGACATCATCCTGGCTGGCAGCGGGGGCGGGCTGATCAACACGGGGACCGGCAACAACGACGTGATCTTCATGCCATCGGCCGCCGGGCAGACGGATCCCGGTACGACGGTCGTCGTTTCGCCCGGCACATCGACGATCGTGGGAGGTGGTCCCAACGACAAGCTCGTCCTCCTGGCGGATCGGCTGACCCCGGCCGGAGGATCGGCGCCCGCGTCCGATCCGAGCGACACGTCCGACACCGTCCAACTCATGGGCGGCTACAGTTTCACCAACAACGACGCGGTATATTCTTACTCCACTGGTATCGTAGCCCCTGACGCCGAGGGTGGGATCACCACGGTCGGCAACGACGGCAGTTACAGTTATGGCGTGAGCTACATCAGGCAGGGCAACGACCTGTTGGTGCTGGCTTTGTCGGATCCGCCTTCGTCGCACGGCGGCAGCAGTTCCGGCTGGGACGGGAGCGTGACGATCAAGAACTTCGAGGACGGCGACTTCGGGATTCACCTCACCACGACGGATGATGATAACGGAACGAAAACAGCGGCGCAGCTCGACGCCATCGAAAACGCCGACATGCAGACCTTGACCGCGACGCCGCAGACAGCCAGCTCTATGGATGACGACCCCAGCGTGAGTTGGGCCGGCATCAGCCCCTATTCGGTGGATGCCGGACCCTTCTACGGCTACTCGGGCCCCCACATCTCGGATGCCGATCTCGCCTCCGACCTGCAGGACGTGACGGCAGAGTCTTCGCCCGCGCCCGTGCCGATCACCCCCGATCCGTCTGGGAACGGCGATCAGACCATCTCCGGCAACGGTGTCACGGTCGCGCTCGCGGCTGGTGCGACCGCGACCGTGACGGGCAACAACGACACGGTCAACGCGTCGGGCTCCGGCAGCACCATCAACTTCGGCGGCACCCAGGAGGCGGCCTCGATCTCGTCCGGCAAGGTGAATTTCGCGAGTGGTGCCGGCGGCACGGTCACGGGAAACAGCGATACGGTCGCGGTGGCCGGCGGAACCGCGAGCGTGACCCTGATCGGGTCGTCCAACACGGTCGGCGGCTCGGGGGTGGGCGAGACTCTCAACCTGCAAGGATCGGGCGACGTCGTCTCGCTCGGTTCTGCGACGATCAACCTGTGGAACACGTCGGTGGCGAGCTTGATCGGCAACGGCAACACGATCGTCATGAACAACAACGACACGGTGACGGCCTCCGGAACGGGCGACACGGCCACGATCCAAGGCACGGGGGACAGTCTCACCATCGCGTCGGGCAAGGTGAACGTCTTCAACAACGCCGCAGGGACGATCACCGGGAGCGGCAATGCCGCGGCCATCTATGCCGGAGCCAACGTCACGATGGGCGGCGCCGGCGACACGGCCACGTTCTACGACAAGAACTCGGTCGTGACGATGACAGGAGCGAACGCCGACGCCGAGGTGGGCTCGACGGGCGAGAGCATCGCCATGACGTCCGGCGTCGCGAACTTCTGGAACGGCACGAGCGGCACCGTGACGGGCAACGCCAACACGGTGACGCTGAACACCAACGACACGGTCACGGCCTCCGGAACAGGCGACACGGCCACCATCCAGGGCACGGGGGACAATCTCACCATCGCGTCGGGCAAGGTGAACGTCTTCAGCAACGCCGCTGGGACGATCACCGGCAGCGGCAATGCCGCGGCGATCTATGCCGGAGCCACTGTCACGATGAGCGGCGCCGGCGACACGGCCACGTTCTACGACAAGAACGCCGCCGTGACGATGACCGGAGCGGGCGCCGATGCCGAGGTGGGCTCGACGGGCGAGAGCATCGCCATGACGTCCGGCGTCGCGAACT
>CAXUOD010000056.1:0-25981 GCA_964252585.1 uncultured Lichenihabitans sp.
ACCGTCGACCAGGCCGTCAAGGCTTACCCGGACAAGCTCGAGAAGGCGACGGCCGTAACCCTGCCCTACTCGGTTGGCATCGCGGTGCCGAAGGATAAGCCCGAGTTCCGGGACGCCGTCATGGCGGCCCTGGTCGAGATTCAGAAGGCCGGAATCGAGAGCGACCTCCTGAAGAAATGGTCTCTCGACGCAGGCTTCCTCGAGGCTCCGAAGCTGCTGACCGCCAACTGAGGTCATCGCTTCATGAACAGGTGCCGCGGACGGCGTGTGTCGTCGACAGGTCGGTTTTCGAACGGCGCGAAGCGTTCGTTCCGGCGGACCTGCTGATGGACCTCTTTCTCCATTACCTCGAAATGCCGTACCTCCTGACGGGGATCGGCTTCACGCTCGCCGTCACGGGTCTCGGCCTCGGCGGCGGGCTGGTGGTCGGGTTGGTGCTGGCCAGCATGCAACTCAGCCGCTTCTGGATCCCCGCCGCCATCGCGCGGGCCTACACGGTCATCTTCCGCGGCACGCCGCTGATCCTGCAGCTCGTCTTCGCCTACGACGCCCTGCCCCATATCGGGATCAAGCTCAGCGCCATCTCGGCGGCTGGCTTGGCGCTGGCCGCCAACGAAGGCCCGTTCATCGCCGAGATCCTGCGGTCGGGGGTGATCGGGGTCGATCGGGGACAGGTGGTGGCCGGCCAGGCTTTGGGCATGACGCCCTCCGTCCTGATGCGGCGCGTCATCGCCCCCCAGGCGATCCGCACGGTGGTGCCGGCGTTCGGAAACGAAGCGGTCAGCGCGCTGAAGAACTCGTCGCTGGCCTCCGTCATCGCGGTCGAGGAGCTGACGCTGCGCAGCACGCAGCTCGCCTCCTCGACCTTCGACTTCTTCTCGATCTTCTTCGCTTCGGGCCTGATGTACCTGCTGCTGACCGGTGCCGTCAGCGCCATCCAGCTCGTCGTCGAGCGGCTGCTCGACCTCGACCGCCCTGCCCCGCGGCAACGGCTCGCCCGTCTGATGCCCTGGCGCCTCAGGGCTCCGCTGCCCGTTGCGCCGGGCGGCGCCGCGGCGGCGCGCGTCGCTGCAACGGCTGAGGTCGCCACGGGACCACAGGCCGTTGACGGTCCGCCGGGGCGGCTGGCCAAGGCGACGACCTCGGACCGCAGCCGACGCTCGGCGACGCTGGCCCGCAACAATGCGGTCGTCGAGGTCGGCGCGTTGCACAAGCGATACGGCGACCAGACGGTCCTCGACGGGCTCGACCTCACGGTCCGGATCGGCGAGGTCGTGGCGCTGCTCGGGCCCAGCGGATCCGGCAAGAGCACGCTGCTGCGCTGCATCAACCATCTCGAAAGCTGGGATTCGGGTACCGTGAAGGTCGCGGGACGGCGCATTGGGTTTGGCGACAACGGCCGGGCGCTCAATCCCCGTGCTCTGGCCAACGAGCGTGCCAACGTGGGTGTCGGCATGGTGTTCCAACAGTTCAACCTCTTCAGCCACCTCACGGCACGTGAGAACGTCGCCGGGCCCTTGCGTTGGGTGCACGGGCTTTCGCGGGCCGATGCCGACCGGCGCGCCCGGGAGCTCCTGGACCGCGTCGGCCTCGGTCATCGTGCCGACGCCCTGCCCCGCCACATGTCGGGCGGCCAGCAGCAGCGTGTCGCCATCGCCAGGGCGCTGGCCCCCAATCCGACCGTCCTGCTGCTCGACGAGCCCACCTCGGCGCTCGACCCCGAACTGGTGGGCGAGGTGCTCGACGTGATCAGGCGCCTCGCGGTCGAGGACGGCCTCACCATGATCATCTCGACCCATCAGCTCCGCTTTGCAGAGGAAGTGGCGGATCGTGTGGTCTTCCTCACCGGCGGCTCCATCGCCGAGGAGGGTCCCGCCCACGAGATGCTGACCCGGCCCAAGAACCCGCTGACGGCCCGCTTCCTTCAGGTGATGGGCGTGGAGCCCGTCCTGGTCCCATCGGGCTGAGCATCGCGCCGAACCGTTCCGAAAGCATGCCCATCCGCCAGGATGCCCACCACGAGGAGGTCTCGCATGAGGCACCATTCGCTCGCCGTTTCACCCGCCACGATCCATTGGGGCTACTTCAGCAAGGCCGTTTCGCCGTCCCTGACCGTGAGGTCCGGCGACCGCGCCACGATCGAGACGCTGACCCATCACGCCGGCGACGATTGGGACCGCATGATCGCGGGAGACCCCGGGGCCGAAAGCGTCTTTGCCTGGACGCGAGAGCACAAGGCCGTGAAGCGCAGAGGTGCCGGGCCGACCGAGGGACCGTTTCTCAAAGGCTCGGGCGAAGGGGTCGGAGTCCACCTCCTGACCGGCCCGGTGGCGATCGAGAATGCCGAGCCCGGCGATATCCTGGAAGTGCGCGTCCTCGACGTGCGACCGCGTCCGAGCTGCAACGCCTGCCACGCGGGCCGCTGCTTCGGGTCCAATGTCGCGGCGTCCTGGGGCTTCCACTATCACGATTTGATCGAGGAGCCGAAACCGCGCGAGGTCGTCACGATCTTCGAACTCGATACGACGGGCGAACCCTTCGCGCGCGCGGTCTACAACTACATCTGGACCCCACAGACCGACCCCGACGGCATCGTGCATCCGACGATCGACTATCCCGGGGTGCCTGTGGACCACTCGAGCGTGCGGAAGCGCGACACTATCCTGCAGAACGTCAAGGTCCCGGCGCGCCTGCATTTCGGCACGATGGGGCTCGCGCCATCCGAGGCCGATTTCGTCAGCTCGATCCCGCCGAGCTACACCGGGGGCAACATCGACGATTGGCGGATCGGCAAGGGGGCTCGCATGTATTACCCCGTGGCGGTCGCCGGCGCCTACTTCTCGGTCGGCGATCCGCACGCCGCGCAGGGCGACAGCGAACTCGGCGGGACCGCGATCGAGACGTCGTTGACCGGCGACTTCGAGTTCATCCTTCACAAGAAGCGGGACCTCGGCGGCACGATCCTCGAAGGCCTGACCCACCCGATGCTCGAGACCGACAGCTTGTGGTCGGTCTATGGTTTCACGTTCCCCAACTACCTCGCCGAGCTCGGCCCCGGCGCGCAGACCGAGGTGGCGCAGCACGCGAGCCTCGACAAGGCCATGCGCGATGCCTTCCGCAAGCTGCGACGCTTCCTGATGACCGTGCATCACTTGAGCGAGGACGAGGCCATCGCGCTTCTTTCGGTGGCGGCCGATTTCGGCGTCACCCAGGTGGTCGACGCCAATTGGGGCGTGCACGGATCGCTTCGGAAAAACGTCTTCACCTGCACCTGAGCCGAATCGAAACTCCTCGCTGGCATGGTGATTGCTGGTTTGCGGCGTCTCGGTCAGGGCCCCGCATGAGTCTTCGCCAGTTCACCAGCGAGTCCTATTCCGAGGGCGCTCGCGATGCGGCATGGCAGGACCTGATCGGCACGTTGGGGCTGCGATCGACCTTTCCGCCGCAAGCGCTCGACGGTCACGCGACCGCAACACTTCGCGGCTCACCGGACGGCATCAGCATCGCCCGGCTAGCCGCAGGCCCTCAGACCCTGACGTCGTTCTCTCAGCGGGCCGATCTGCCCCTCCTCCTCCTGATGCATGAAGACGGAGCAACACTGCTGGCCGAAGGGTCTCGCCGGCCGATCGCGGCAGGAGAACTCGCGATGCTGCCCCGGCCAGGCGAATGGAAAATCATCTTCGACCGGGACATTCGCGCCACGGCCTTGTCCGTGACCGCCGCTGCTTTCCGCGGCCGCAGGATCGGCGCCCTCGATTTCGGCCCCGCCCGCCTGATTCCGCCCGTGGGCCTGGCTGGGATGCTATCGGCGGCACTCGACGCCGCGTCGCACGACCTCGACGCCCTCTCGCCCTCGGATTGGCCCGCAGTCGACCAAAGCCTGTCCGAACTGCTGCTCACGCTCGCGCGCCAACCACCGGCCGGAGCCGTCGAAACGGGCGGCACGGCCGGACAGGCGGCGCTGCTTCACCGCATCGGCCAGACGGTCGAGCGCAGGCTCGACGACCCGGACCTGACCCCGGCGCGCGTCGCCCAGATCGAGGGGATCTCGGAGCGCTACCTGCAGAAACTGTTCGAAGGCACGGGCGACAGTTTCACCCACTATCTCCGCGAGCGTCGACTGCATCGCACATCGGTCGATCTCGCGAATCCGGCCGAGGCGCATCAATCCGTGTCGGAGATCGCCTTTCGCTGCGGCTTCAGCGATGCGGCGCATTTCAGCCGGGCCTTCCGCGACAGATACGGGCTGTCGCCCCGAGCCTTCCGTCAACAGGAGGCCGAACGCCTGACCGCCCTCGCCGGGCCACAGGGGCAACGCGGCTGGCCACCGGACGCCTTGGCGCAGCTGCGCGCCAAGCGAACCGAACCACGGGGCACCGCAGGCGATGGTGCGACCAGCGTTGCGCGAGCCCGCATGGCGGGTCCGAACGGGCGCGTGCAACATCACCATCTTCCCGTCGACGCCGATCACGTGCACTGGGGGTATTTCAGCCGGTCACTGACGCCGCTGATCGAGATCGCGTCGGGCGATACGATCACGGTCGAGACACTCACGCAGCACGCTTCGGACGACCCCGAGCGGATGATCGAAGGAGATCCCGCGGCCGAGAGCGTGTTCCGCTGGACCCCGGAAGAAAAGGGCGTCGACCGGCGCGGCGCCGGTCCCATGGACGCGTCGATCTACGGGCGGGGCGCCGGCGAGGGCTTCGGGGTTCATATCTGCACCGGGCCCATCGCCGTGAAAGGCGCCCAGCCCGGCGACGTGCTCGAGGTTCGCATCCTGGACATCGTGCCGCGCCCGAGCCGTAACCCGGCCCATGAGGGCCGGGTCTTCGGCAGCAGTGCCGCGGCCTGGTGGGGTTACCACTACGCGGAACTCGTGTCCGAACCGAAGCCGCGCGAGACCGTGACGATCTACGAGATCGTGACCACGGGCGACATGCCGCATGCGCGCGCCCTCTTTGCCTATGGATGGGAGCCGCAGACCGATCCCTTCGGCGTCGTGCACAAGACCTACGACTACCCCGGCGTGCTGGTGGCGCCCGGCACGGTTCGGCGCCGGCCGGGTATCCTCGACGGCGTGCGCATTCCGCTGCGCCCGCATTTCGGCGTGATCGGGGTGGCGCCGCGCGAGGCCGATCTCGTCGATTCCGTGCCGCCGTCCTACTTCGGCGGCAATATCGACAACTGGCGTCTCGGCAAGGGCGCCGCGGTTTATCTTCCAGTGTCGGTGCCGGGGGCGCTGCTGTCGATCGGCGACCCGCATGCGGCGCAGGGTGACGGCGAACTCGGCGGGACCGCCATCGAATGCTCGATGACCGGCACCCTCGCGGTCGTGCTGCACAAGAAGGCGGACCTCGCGGGCCGTCCCTACGCGGACCTCACTTATCCCTTGATCGAGACCGAGACCGATTGGGTCCTGACCGGGTTCAGTCACCCGAACTATCTCGCCGAGTTCGGCGCCAAGGGGCAGAGCGAGGTCTACGCAACCTCCTCGGTCGACCTCGCCATGAAGGACGCGTTCCGCAAGGCGCGCCGCTTTCTGATGACCGTGCAGAGCTTGAGCGAGGACGAAGCCGTCGCGCTCATGTCGGCGGCGGTCGACTTCGGTGTCACTCAGGTGGTCGACGGCAACTGGGGCGTCCACGCGATCTTGAGCAAGCGACTGTTCGTCGGCCGCAGCGCCGACTGAGGGGAGCATCGTCAATGCAGTTCCACATGATCGCGGGTGGCCCGAAGCCCGTGGCGCCCTTCAGCCACGCCGTCGAGAGCGATGGTTTCGTCTTCGTCACGGGCCAGATGCCGGACACCCCCGCGGCGCCAGGCGTGCTGCCCGCGGGCATCGTCGACCAGACTCACGCGGTCATGGCGAATCTTCGTACGGTTCTGCGGGGGCTCGGTCTCGACTTCGAGCACGTCGTGATGGCCCGGATCTATCTCACTCGGTTCAAGGAGGACTACGCGGCCATGAACGAGACCTATCGCGGCTATTTCGCGCCCGGCCGTCTTCCCGCCCGCACCTGCGTCGGCGTCACGGGCCTGGCCTACGATGCCTTGATCGAGATCGACCTGGTCGCGGCGAAACCGAAACGGTGAAGCGGTAGCAAGGTCGTTGGATCGGCCGACCGGCGAGGAACCACCGGCCCGATCGCGAAGAAAACAAACGATGATCGCTCGTCTGATGAAAGGCCTTCATCGGCATAGGCCGAAGCGTCTGTCGAGCCGAGCGTGGAGGCCGAGCGTGACGACCCTCTGGCGGCCCGGACATCGACGTCTTGCGCACTGGCCCGAAGGGACGTCCATCCATCGTGTTCCTGCACGCCCTCGGCCTGGATCTGACCTGGTGGGACCACCAGATGGTCGAATCCGGTCACGACCATGATCATCCGGGTCGACGGTTCTTGCGCTGCTCGCGCCACCAGTTCAACCGCCGGCCGACCTCGCGCTCGAAGCCACGCTCCACCGGGTGGTAGATCTCCTGCTGCCCGAGAGCGTCGGGCCAGTAGTCCTGGCCCGAGAAGGCATCGGGCTCGTCATGGTCGTAGCGGTAGCCTTCGCCATAGCCCTCGCGCTTCATCACCTTCGTGGGGGCGTTCAGGATGGTCTTCGGCGGAAGCAGCGAGCCATGCTCCTTGGCCAAGGCCATGGCGGCCTTGTAGGCCACGTAGACGGCGTTCGACTTCGGCGCCGTTGCCAGATAGACGACCGCCTCGGCGATCGCGAGTTCGCCCTCGGGACTGCCCAGGAAATCGAAGGCGTCCTTGGCCGCGGCGGCGACCACCAGGGCCTGCGGGTCCGCGAGGCCGATGTCTTCGGACGCCATGCGGACGATCCGGCGTGCCAGGAAGAGACGGTCTTCGCCGGCGTCGAACATGCGGGCCAGATAGTAGAGCGCGGCATCGGGATCCGACCCGCGCACCGCCTTGTGGAGCGCCGAGATCAGATTGTAATGCCCGTCCTGGCCTTTGTCGTAGAGGGGTGCTCGGCGTTGTACGACCTCGATGAGCCGCGCCGTGTCGAGCTCCTCGCCGGAGCGCGCGGCGCGCCAGACATCTTCGGCGAGGTTGAGCAGCGCGCGGCCATCACCGTCGGCCATGCGGACCAGCGCCTCGCGGGCTTCGGAGGACAGCGGCAGCGGCTTGCCCTCCGCGGCTTCGGCGCGCGCCAGGAGGTCGCCCAGGGCCTGCGGATCGAGGGCATGGAAGACCAGGACACGGGCTCGCGACAGCAGGGCCCCGTTGAGCTCGAACGACGGGTTCTCGGTCGTGGCGCCGATCAGCGTGACGGTGCCGTCCTCCATAACGGGCAGGAAACCGTCCTGCTGCGCGCGGTTGAAGCGGTGGATCTCGTCGACGAACAGAAGCGTTCCACGCCCGGACCGCCGGCGCCCCCGCGCCTCTTCGAACAGCTTCTTGAGGTCGGCCACACCCGAGAAGACGGCCGATACCGCGATGAAGTCGAGCCTGGTCCGATGCGCCATCAGGCGCGCCACCGTCGTCTTGCCGGTGCCTGGCGGGCCCCAGAAGATCAGGGAGCCAAGCGAACCTCCGTCGAGGAGACGCGTGAGTGCGCCGTCGCGACCGACGAGATGCGCCTGCCCCGCCACCTCATCGAGCCGCGCCGGGCGCAGGCGATCGGCGAGCGGCCGGGCTACATCGTTCTCGAGACCGGCATGCGAGAAGAGATCGCTCATGTCCGGTCCCGTCCCATCAGCCCGAGACTTCCGACTCTATGACCTGGCCGTCCCGCTCCAGCGTCACGTGCCAGAAGTCCTGTCGGTTCGCCGTCGCCCGCTCCATCTGGCGCGTCGTCGCAATGCGGCTGTTGCCGATCCCGATAATGACGTCGCCCTTCTGCAGCCCCGTCACGGCGGCGGCCGATCCATCCTCGACCTCGGTCACGACGACGCCGGGCTGAAGCGTCCCGAGCGACAGCTCGTCGGCGACAGCCGGCGATTCGTTGACCACGGTCGCCCCCGCGAAGGGCGAAGCGTTGTGGAGCGTGACGGCGTCCCGGGCCGGGATCTCGGGTGGAGCGATCAGCTTCAGAGGCAGTTGAAGACCCTGCCCGTCCCGCCGGACCGTGAAGGTCGCCGTGCCGCCGAGCGGTTTCGTCGCCAGGCGATAGCCGAACGAATCAGGATCGTCGACCAGGACGCCATCGACCGCCGTAATCACGTCACCCCGCCTGAGGCCGGAAACGGCGGCAGGGCTCTTGTCCGTGACATCGGCCACGAGCACGCCGGACGGTCGATCGAGGCCGAGCGCTTCGCTCATATCGTGCGTGACGCCTTGCAGGCTCGCGCCGAGCCAGGGTCGGCTCACCCGCCCCGCACCGCTCTGGGCTGCCGCCACGACGCCTTTGACCATATTGACCGGGATCGCGAAGCCGATCCCGATGCTGCCACCCGACTGCGAGTAGATGGCGGAATTGATGCCGATCAGTCGGGCTTTCATGTCGACCAGCGCCCCTCCCGAATTGCCGGGGTTGATGGCAGCATCGGTCTGGATGAAATACTGGTAGTCGCTCTTGCCGATCTGGCTGCGCGCGAGGCCCGAGACGATGCCTTGCGTCACGGTCTGGCCCACGCCGAAGGGGTCGCCGACGGCCAGGACGATATCGCCGACCTGCAACAGGTCTGAATCGCCGAACTCCATGACGGGCAGGCTCGACGCTCCTTTGAGCCGCAGCACCGCGAGGTCGGTGCGCTGATCACGGAGCACGATATCGGCCGCGAACTCGCGTTTGTCGGATAGCGCGACCTTCACCTCCGTCATGTTCTCGATGACGTGATAATTGGTCACCACCAGACCCGAGGGATCCACGATCACACCCGAGCCCAGAGACTGGGCGGTGGGGTTGCCAGGGCGGGAGCCGCCACCGCCGAAGAACTGACGGAAGATGGGGTCGTCGAGCAGGCTGTTGCGCTGCCGCTTTTCGACCCTCGAGGCATAGACGTTGACGACGGCCGGTTGGGCCTTTCGAGCAACCGGCGCGAAGGACAGGATGACCTCGCTCCGGTCCTGGGGCAATTGTCGTTCTTCGGTGTATCCGGTCGAGCCCCACGACAGCCACACCACGGCGAGGACGGGCAGGCAACGTGTCAGGAACGATGGAAAGATCATCGGCGAAGCTCGACCTCGCATAACCGGATCCAAACGCGACGGGGCCGGACGGCTGATAGCCCCCGTCAGATCCTTCCGGCAGCCACCAGGTTCAAAGGAAACCCGGACGCGAACGTCAGGCCGCGTCTTCGACCGAGGCGACGTAGCCGCCGAGTGACGAGCCCTTGGCGTCGACGTCCCGATCGACGAACTCGATCACGGCCAGCGGGGCATTGTCGCCGTACCGGAAGCCTGCCTTGAGGACCCGGCAATAGCCACCGTTCCGCTCCTTGTAGCGCGGTCCGATGACATCGAAGAGCTTCTTCACCACGACGAGCTGGCGGATCTCCGCCAAGGCCTGACGGCGCGCGTGGAGATCGCCGCGCTTGGCCAGGGTGACGAGCTTCTCGACCACGGGACGCAGGTCTTTGGCTTTGGGCAGGGTCGTGACGATCTGCTCATGGTGGATGAGCGCGCACGACATATTGGCGAACATGGCCTTGCGGTGTTCGGCCGTGCGGTTGAAGCGCCGCTTGGCGCGTCCGTGATACATGGCGATCTCCAGTCTTGTTATGCGGACGCCGTGCCACGGGTCGGCCGCTCTCTTGAGTGCGGCCCCCTGGGGCCGCCTACGCGTCGATGGAGCGGGTCACTCCCCGCGCCTTCGCTCAATAGTGTTCTTCGAACCGCTTGGCGAGTTCGTCGATGTTTTCCGGAGGCCAACCGGAGATCTCCATGCCGAGATGCAGACCCATCTGGGCCAGGACTTCCTTGATCTCGTTGAGAGACTTGCGGCCGAAGTTCGGCGTGCGCAGCATCTCGGCTTCCGACTTCTGGATCAGGTCACCGATGTAGACGATGTTGTCGTTCTTCAAGCAATTGGCCGAACGGACCGACAGTTCGAGTTCGTCCACCTTCTTCAGCAGTGCCGGATTGAAGGCGAGTTCCGGAATCGAGGCCGAGACTTCCTCGCGGCGTGGCTCCTCGAAGTTGACGAAGACGTTGAGCTGATCCTGGAGGATACGCGCCGCATAGGCGACGGCGTCCTCCGGCGTGATCCCGCCATTGGTCTCGACCGTCATGGTCAGCTTGTCGTAATCGAGAATTTGGCCGGCCCGGGTGTTCTCGACCCGGTAGCTGACCTTCTTGACCGGCGAGTAGAGACTATCGACCGGAATGAGGCCGATCGGCGCATCCTCGGAACGGTTGCGGTCGGCCGGGATGTAACCCTTGCCGGTGTTGACCGTGAACTCCATGCGGATCTCGGCCCCTTCGTCGAGGGTGCAGATCACGAGGTCCGGATTGAGCACCTGGACGTCGTTGACGACCTGAATGTCGCCCGCCTTGACGGTGCCGGGACCCTGCTTCTTCAGGATCATCCGCTTCGGACCTTCGCCCTGCATCTTGAGCGAGATGTCCTTGATGTTGAGGACGATGTCGGTGACGTCCTCCCGAACACCGGGGATCGAGGAAAACTCGTGCAGCACACCGTCGATATGGACGGCCGTCACCGCAGCGCCCTGGAGAGACGACAGCAGGATGCGCCGCAGGGCGTTGCCCATGGTGAGCCCGAAGCCACGCTCCAGGGGCTCAGCCACCACGATGGCGATGCGCTTCGGATCGTCGCCCATCTGGACCTCAAGCTTGTTCGGCTTGATCAGGTCCTGCCAGTTCTTCGAGATTACCATGGTCATGTGCGTAGAATCCGAGCCAGATAGGCCGCGCTATCGCGGCGGAACGCAGAACGGGCCGGCGATGCCGCTTGGCGACGCCCTCCCCGGCGTCGGCTCAAACGCGCCGGCGCTTGCGCGGACGGCAGCCGTTATGCGGGATGGGGGTCACGTCGCGGATCGATGTCACCGTGAATCCCGAGGCCTGAATGGCCCGAAGCGCCGACTCGCGCCCCGAACCCGGACCCGAGACCTCGACCTCGAGGAGCCGCATGCCGTGTTCGGCGGCTTTGCGGGAGGCGTCTTCCGCGGCCATCTGGGCCGCATAGGGGGTCGACTTCCGCGAACCCTTGAAACCCATGGTGCCGGCGGACGACCACGAGATCGTATTGCCCTGCGCATCCGTGATGGTGATCATCGTATTGTTGAACGTCGAATTCACGTGGGCTATGCCCGAGGCGATATTCTTGCGTTCGCGACGACGGACGCGCGTTGCTTCTTTAGCCATGTAGAAAATCCTGATCCTTCAAGCGCGCCCGTGACGCCAGGCGCTCGGGAATGTGTCGACTACTTCTTCTTGCCGGCAATCGGCTTCGCCTTGCCCTTACGGGTCCTGGCGTTGGTGTGGGTGCGCTGACCTCGGACCGGCAGGCTGCGGCGATGGCGCAGGCCTCGGTAGCATCCGAGGTCCATGAGACGCTTGATGTTGATCGAGGTCTCGCGGCGGAGATCGCCCTCGACCAGGTAGTCACGGTCGATGGTCTCGCGGATCTGAAGCACTTCAGCGTCCGACAGTTGCGCGACGCGACGCTCGGCCGGGATGTTGACCTTCTCGCAGATCTCCTCGGCCTTCCGCCCGCCGATGCCGTGAATATATTGCAGCGCGATCACCACGCGCTTGTTGGTCGGGATATTGACGCCAGCGATACGGGCCACGTTTGTTCTCCATGCGTCCGGCACCGCCGTGCCGTCGACGCCATCGTAAGAAGTCGGTCAACGAAAAACACCGGATCCCCGCGGAGGAGAGACCCGGTACCGCACGATCCAGACTTGCTCGGTCGCCTTAGCGGCTTCCGGGCTAATCGTCAAGAAGAGGTTTACGCCGAGCGGGCCAGCGGTGTGACGCCCCCGAGGATCCGGTCGATCGTCGCCGACACCTGGTCCACCGGCGCCATGCCGTCGATCAGTTTCAGCCGCCCGCTCGATTCGTAGTAGTTCGACACGGGCTCCGTCTGGACGTGATAAGCCTCGAGCCGCTTCGCCAGCACTTCGGGCGTATCGTCGAGCCTGACGATGCCGCCGTCCGACAGCGTCTGCGCAGCCCGCTTCGCAATGCGATCGATCAAGGCTGCGTGGTCGACCTTCAACTCGAGGATCGCGTCAAGCGACATGCCTTTGTCCGACAAGGCCGCGTCGAGCGCCTCGGCCTGGGCGACCGTGCGTGGAAATCCGTCGAGGATGAAGCCTCGGGCCGCGTCATGTTCGACGATCCGATCGCCCACCACGCCCACCATGATGGCATCAGGGACGAGGCCGCCCGATTCCATGATTGGCTTGGCCTTCAACCCGATCGGGGTACCGGCTTTGACAGCCGCCCGAAGCATATCCCCCGTCGACAATTGTGGAATGCCGTGGCGCTGCATCAGCCGCGCCGCCTGGGTGCCCTTTCCTGCGCCTGGCGGGCCCAGAAACACTATTCTCATCGTTTCTTCCCTCTGAGCCGCGACTTCTTGATCAGGCTCTCATATTGCTGCGCCTGCAGATGGCCGTGGACCTGCGCGACCGTATCCATGGTCACGCTCACCACGATCAGCAGTGATGTGCCGCCGAAATAGAACGGCAACGCCGCATAGGAGATCAGAAGCTCGGGGAGAAGGCAAATGATCGCAAGATAGCCAGCACCGAGAACGGTGATGCGCGTCAAGATAGTATCGATGAACTGCGCCGTCTTCTCGCCGGGACGCACGCCTGGGATGAAGCCGCCGTGCTTACGCAGATTATCGGCCGTTTCGGTCGGATTGAACACCACGGCCGTGTAGAAAAAGGCGAAGAACACGATCAGGAAGATGTACAGCAGGATATACGCCGGCCGGCCGTGACCGAGGAAGCTCGTGATGGTGGCGAGCCAGCCCGATCCGCCGTTCATCTGCGTGAAATTCGCGACCGTCGTCGGCAGAAGCAGAAGCGACGAAGCGAAGATCGGCGGAATGACGCCCGACGTATTGAGCTTGAGCGGCAGGAAGGACGTCTGCCCTTCGAACATGCGATTGCCAACCTGCCGTTTCGGATAGGTGATCAGGACCCGCCGCTGAGCTCGCTCCATGAAGACGATGAACGCGATGGTGGCGATCGCCATGACCAGGACCACGAGGATGAACACGGTCGAGATCGCACCCTGGCGGCCCAACTCCAGCGTATGCGCGATGGCGGCCGGAAAAGCCGCGATGATACCGGCGAAGATGATCAGCGACGAACCATTGCCGATGCCGCGCGACGTGATCTGCTCACCGAGCCACATCAGGAACATCGTACCGCCCATCAAGGTCAGCACGGTGGAAATGCGGAAGAAGAGGCCTGGATCCGTGACGACGCCGGACTGCCCTTCGAGACCGACCGAAATGCCGTAGGCCTGGAAGGCCGCCAGGATGACGGTCAGGTAACGCGTGTATTGATTGATGACCTTTCGGCCCGCCTCACCCTCCTTCTTCAGCGTCTCCAGCGACGGGATCACCGACGTGAGCAACTGGATGATGATGGACGCCGAGATATACGGCATGATGTTCAACGCGAAGATCGCCATGCGCTGCACGGCCCCTCCCGAGAACATGTTGAACAGTTCGAGGACACCCTGCTTCTGGCCGGTGAAGCTCGCCTCGAAGGCCGCCGGGTCGATGCCGGGCAGGGGGATGTAGGTTCCCAGCCGATAGATGATGAGCGCGCCCAGCGTGAACCAGATTCGCTTCTTCAGCTCCTCGGCCTTGCCGATCGAGGCGAAGTTGATGTTCGCTGCGAGTTGTTCCGCTGCCGACGCCATACAGAAGCTCCAAAGGCACGTCGTTCGTGCGACTGATAGCGCGCTTTCTTCGGCGGACGAAAGGCCCGGCTCGAAGATTATGCGCCCTCGAGGAACGATTCGGCGGTCACCCGCGCCGAACGATCCTTGCTGATGAAGGTGATGCCCGAACAAGGCTGCGGCAAGGCCGTTCGCCGGCACCGAGCGGCGCTGGCGAGGCCATCCCGATCGCGTCCACGACGGACTGAGATCCTTCCGAATAACGAACAGGGTGGCCGACTTGAAGCCGCCACCCTGCTCGCTCCTCGAAATCGCTTGCCCGGTGGTCCGGGCGGCAGCATTAGGCCGCCGGTTCGGCCTTGACCTTAGGCTCACGCAGCATTTTGACGGAACCGCCTGCCGCTTCGATGGCCGCAATGGCCGACTTCGAGGCGGTCGCGACCTCGAACGCCAGCGAGGCCTTCAGTTCGCCGGCGCCCAGGATCTTCACCCCGTCGCGAGGCTTCGAACACAGGCCGGCTTCGACCAGCGTCTCCACCGTGATCGGCCCGGGCTGAAGCTTGCCTTCGTCGACGGCGGCTTGAATGCGGCCGATGTTGATCTCGTTGTAATCGAGCCGGAAGAGATTGGTGAAGCCGCGCTTCGGCAGGCGCCGATGCAGCGGCATCTGACCGCCCTCGAAACCCTTGATGCGAACGCCGGTTCGGGCCTTCTGGCCCTTGACGCCGCGCCCACCCGTCTTGCCCTTGCCCGAGCCGATCCCGCGACCGACCCGCATGCGGGCCTTGGTCGAGCCCTCGTTGTCCTTGATCTCATTGAGTTTCATCGCTCGGCTCCTGACTCGCCTTCGACGATGCGGACGAGGTGGGCCACTTTGGCCACCATGCCCCGGGTCGATGCATTGTCGATCAGCGACGAGCGGCGGCCGATCTTGTTAAGGCCGAGGGCCACCAGGGTCTGACGCTGATGGGCGGGACGGCCGATGGGGCTTCGGGTCTGTTCGACCACGAGGGTGGTGTTGGTCTGGGAGTCCATGTCATGTCCTCCCGATCACGCGTCGACCGCGTCCGCATCCACGCCCTGACGGCGTGCCTGCAGCGTGGAGACCTTGATGTTGCGTCGCGCCGCCACCTGGCGCGGCGAATCCTCGTGCGCCAGGGCGTCGAACGTTGCCCGCACCATGTTGTAAGGATTGGACGACCCCTGGCTCTTGGCCACGACGTCGTGCACGCCGAGAGTCTCGAAGACGGCGCGCATCGGGCCGCCCGCGATGATGCCCGTCCCGGCCGGGGCAGCGCGCAGGATCACACGACCGGCACCGTGGCGGCCGTTCACGTCGTGATGCAGTGTGCGGCCTTCCCGCAGCGGCACCCGGATCAGCCCGCGCTTGGCGGCTTCCGTCGCCTTGCGGATGGCCTCAGGCACCTCGCGGGCCTTGCCATGCCCGAAGCCGACCCGCCCCTTCTGATCGCCGACCACGACAAGTGCCGCGAAGCCGAAGCGACGCCCACCCTTGACGACCTTGGCGACCCGGTTGATGTGGACCAGCTTGTCGACGAATTCATTGTCGCGATCGTCGCGATCGCGCTCTCTCTCACGTGCCATGTTCTCTTTCCGTCACTGACGCGGGGCCCAAGGGCTGTACCGCTCGCTGGGAGATCTTGAGGATCGTGGGCGAAATACAGCGAAATCCGCCGTTCGGTCCAGTCCATCTAAGTCAAGAAGGCCGGCTTATAGACGACCCCACCAGGGTCGACAAGCCAGCCTTCATCATGTCTATCCGACCTTGCCGGAGCAGAAGCGCGGGTCTTCCGCGCGCCCGGTCTCTGTCAGAACTTCAGGCCGCCCTCACGCGCGCCTTCGGCCAGAGCCTTGACGCGGCCATGGTACATGTAGGCGCCGCGGTCGAAGACCACTTCGCTCACACCGGCCTCGACCGCGCGCTTGGCGATCAGTTCGCCGACCATCTTGGCGGCTTCCACATCGGCACCGGTCTTGAGACTGGCCCGGTTGTCCTTTTCCAGCGTCGACGCCGAAACCAACGTCACGCCACGCGCGTCATCGATGATCTGGGCATAGATTTGTTTCGAGGATCGGAACACCGACAACCGCGGACGACCGCCCGCATTCTTTCGAATGGAAAGGCGAACACGGCTCTTGCGGCGGTCCGTCAGATCGCTTTTGCTCATTGGAGCCGTCCTTACTTCTTCTTGCCTTCCTTGCGGAAGATGAACTCGCCGGCGTATTTGACCCCCTTGCCCTTATAGGGCTCGGGCGGGCGAAAGCCGCGGATTTCGGAGGCGATCTGCCCGACTTCGCGCTTGTCGATCCCCGAGATCAGCAGTTCCGTGGGCCTCGGTGCCACGATCGCGATCCCGTCGGGGATCGGGAAATCGATGTCATGGCTGTAGCCGAGCGACAGAACGAGTTTCTTGCCCTGTACGGCTGCCTTGTAACCGACGCCCGTGATTTCGAGTTTGCGCTCGAAGCCCTTCGAGACGCCGGTGACGAGGTTCGAGATCATGGAGCGCGACATGCCCCACATGGCTTGCGCGCGCTTCGTCTCCGAACGTGGCTTCACCGAGACCGCATTGTCGTCGAAGCTGACTTCGACGTCCTGGGGCACCGTGAAGCGCAGCTCGCCTTTGGCACCCTTGACGGCCACGGTTTGACCGTCGACCTTCGCCGTGACACCGGCCGGGATGGCGACCGCCTTTTTTCCGATCCTAGACATAATGAGATACCTTCATGGCCAAGGTCAGAAGACCTTGCACAAGACCTCGCCGCCGACGTTGTTCTCGCGGGCGGCATGGTCGGCCATGACGCCCTTGGGCGTCGAAACGATCGTAATACCGAGGCCATTGGCCACGCGGGGCATGGCGTCGACGGCCGCGTAAACGCGGCGGCCCGGCTTCGACACCCGTTCGATCAGTTTGATGACCGGAGCGCCGTCGAAATACTTCAGCTCGATGTCGAACTCGGTCCGGCCGTTGCCGTGATCGGTCGACGTATAGCCGCGGATGAAGCCTTCCTGCTCCAGGACATCGAGCACGTTGGCGCGCAGACGCGAACCGGGAGTCGACACCTTGCCCTTCTTGCGCATCTGCGCATTCCGGATGCGGGTGAGCATATCGCCCAGAGGATCGTTCACAGACATGCCCGCCTCCTTACCAGCTTGACTTCACGAGGCCCGGAATCAGGCCCTTGTTGCCCAGTTCCCGCAGCGCGATACGCGACATCTTCATCTTGCGGTACACGGACCGGGCCCGCCCGCTGACCTCGCAACGGTTGCGGATCCGTGCCGCCGCCGAATTGCGGGGCAGTTCGGAGAGCTTCAGCCGCGCCTCGAAACGCTCTTCCATCGGAAGGTTGCTGTCGTCCGCGATCCCCTTGAGCCGGGCACGCTTCGCCGCATATTGTTTCACCAACTCGCGTCGGTGATTATTCTTCTCGATCGAGCTCTTCTTAGCCATGTGTTGAAACCCTCGCGTTTCCGCGTCTGAAGCCTGCATGATGGGCAACGGCGATGCCGATGCCCGCTGGCCTCACTGCCGGAACGGGAAATTGAAAGCGCGAAGCAGCGCACGCGCCTCGTCGTCGGTCTTGGCCGTGGTGCAGACGATGATGTCCATCCCCAGCATCGACTCGGCCTTGTCATAGTCGATCTCGGGGAAAATGATATGTTCCTTGATGCCGAGCGCGAAATTCCCGCGTCCGTCGAAGGACTTGGGGCTCAGACCACGAAAATCGCGGACGCGCGGCAGGGCGATCGTGATGAGACGATCGAGGAACTCGTACATCCGCGTGTGGCGCAGCGTCACCTTGGCGCCGAGCGGCATGTTCTCCCTGACCTTGAAGGTCGAGATGGCGCGACGCGCATGGGTGATCACGGGCTTTTGACCGGCGATCAGCGAGAGGTCCACGGCCGCGCTCGTCACCTTCTTGGTGTCGTTGACCGCTTCTCCCACACCCATGTTGAGCACGATCTTGTCGAGCCGCGGCACCGCGAGGGCGTTCTTGTAGCCGAACTCCTCGATCATCTTCGGGCGCACCGTGTCGGCATAGACCTGCTTCAGGCGCGGCACGTAGCCGGCCGGCGCCGCGGGCGACGCGTCCATGTTGATCTCGGAGGAGACCTTGCGGTTCTCCTTGCCGGCCTTGGCGGCCTTGCCACCCTTCGCGCCGGAAGCCGCCTGTGCTTCAGCCATCGATCATATCTCCCGAACCCTTGGCGAAGCGGACCTTGCGGCCGTCCTCCAGCACCTTGAACCCCACACGCACCGGCTTGCCCGTCTTCGGGTCGGCCAGGGCGAGGTTCGAGAGGTGGATCGTCGCTTCCTTGGAAATGATGCCGCCTTCCTGGCGGGCAGTCTGCGCCGTATGGCGCTTGACGAGGTTCACGCCTTGGACGATCGCGCGATCCTCCTTCGGGATGACCTTGAGGACCTCGCCGTTCTGACCCTTGTCGCGACCGGCCAACACGACGACCTTGTCGCCCTTCCTGATCTTGGCCGCCATCACAGCACCTCCGGCGCGAGCGAGATGATCTTCATGTGGTTCTTGGCGCGAAGTTCCCGCGGCACCGGCCCGAAGATACGGGTCCCGACGGGCTCGGACTGATTGTTGACGATCACGGCCGCATTGGTGTCGAAGCGGATGACGGAGCCGTCGGCGCGCTTGATGTCCTTGGCGGTCCGGACCACCACGGCCTTCATGACATCGCCCTTTTTCACGCGGCCGCGCGGAATGGCCTCCTTGATGGACACGACGATGATGTCGCCCACACCGGCGTATTTCCGTTTGGAACCGCCGAGGACCTTGATGCACATGACCCGGCGGGCACCGGAATTGTCCGCGACATCGAGGTTGGTCTGCATCTGAATCATGGAACATGCTTTCTATCAGAACGGTTTCCGGCTCGGTTTCCCGATCCGGACTGCGCCTGGCGGAGGACGGCAGCCCTCCAGATCAGCGGAGCCTAGGCTTCGCTCTTCGTTTCGGCGCCGACGACGGCCCAGCGCTTCAGCTTGGAGATCGGACGGGTCTCTTCGATGGAGACCAGATCGCCGACCTTGTAGGCATTCGCGTCGTCGTGCGCATGGTAATTCTTCGACCGGCGCACGGTTTTTTTCAGCAGGGGATGGGTGAAGCGGCGCTCCACCTTGACCACGATGGTCTTCTCCTGCTTGTCGCTGACCACTACGCCTTGAAGTATCCGTTTCGGCATTTCGCCCTCACCCGTTCGCTGCGGCGCGCTTCATCGCGGCCAGGGTCTTGACCCGGGCGATATCACGCCGGACCACGCGAACCGTGGACGTGTTTTCGAGCTGCCCCGTGGCACGCCGAAAGCGCAGGTTGAATTGTTCACGCTTCAGCCGCAGCACTTCGTCGGCGAGCTGGTCGTCCGTCATCACCCAAAGATCGGACAGGCGTTGCTTGGTCTTCATGGTCGTCCGTCCTTACTCGGCAATGCGCTCGACGAAGCGCGTCTTGATCGGCAGCTTCGCGGCCGCCAAAGTCAGCGCCTCGCGCGCAAGCTCCGGCGTGACACCGTCGAGCTCGAACATGATACGGCCGGGATGGACGCGGGCTGCCCAGAACTCGGGCGCGCCCTTACCTTTACCCATCCGCACCTCGGTCGGCTTCTTCGACACGGGGACGTCCGGGAAAATGCGGATCCAGACCCGACCGGCCCGCTTCATGTGGCGCGTCAAGGCACGGCGGGCAGCTTCGATCTGCCGTGCCGTCACACGATCGGGTTCGAGTGCCTTCAGGCCGAACTGACCGAAGTTCAGCTCGAAACCGCCTTTGGCCTCCCCGCTGATGCGGCCCTTGAAGGCCTTGCGAAAGCGGGTTCGCTTTGGTTGCAACATGACACAACGTCCTGATTGATCTTAAACTTGCCGCTTAGGCCCGTTCGCGCCGGCGGTCCCGGTCCCGACCGCCCCGGTCGTCTTCGCGACGACGGCGTTCGCCGCCACCTGGCGCATGTTCCTGCTCGGCGGCGCGCTTGTCCTGCGCCATCGGATCGTGTTCGAGGATCTCACCCTTGAAGATCCAAACCTTGATGCCGCAGGTGCCGTAGGCCGTGTTAGCCGTGGCGACCCCATAATCGACGTCGGCGCGCAGCGTGTGAAGCGGCACCCGACCCTCGCGGTACCATTCCTGGCGCGCGATCTCGGCGCCGCCGAGACGGCCGGAGCAATTGATCCGGATACCCTCCGCACCGAGGCGCATCGCCGATTGCACGGCGCGCTTCATGGCCCGGCGGAAGGCCACGCGGCGCTCGAGCTGCTGCGCGATCGAATCGGCCACCAGCGTCGCGTCGATTTCCGGCTTGCGGACCTCGAGGATGTTGATCACGACCTCCGAGGCGGTGAGCTTGCCCACCATCTTGCGCAGCTTGTCGATGTCCGCGCCCTTCTTGCCGATCACCACACCCGGACGAGCCGAATGAATGGTGACGCGGCACTTCCGATGCGGGCGCTCGATCACGATCTTCGAGATCGCCGCCTGCTTCAGCGCAGCCATCAGCACCTCACGGATCTTCATGTCCTCGTGAAGCAGCTTGCCGTATTCGTTCTTGTTGGCGAACCAACGGGAATCCCAGGTGCGGTTGATGCCGAGCCGCAACCCGATCGGATTGACCTTCTGACCCATGATACTGTTCCTCAGGCCGTGGCTTCGACTTCCCGCACGATGATCGTGAGGTTGGAAAAGGGCTTCTCGATCCGGCCGGCGCGACCGCGGGCGCGCGGGCTGAACCGCTTCATCACCATGGCCTTGCCGACATAGGCTTCCGAGACGATCAGGTCGTCGACATCGAGCTCGTGGTTGTTCTCGGCATTGGCGATGGCGCTTTCCAGCGCCTTCTTGACCTCGACCGAGATGCGCTTGCGGGAGAATTCAAGATCGGCCAGCGCCGTCTCCACCTTCTTGCCGCGAATCAGTTGGGCCAGGAGGTTCAACTTCTGCGGGCTGACGCGCAACATGCGGGCCACGCATTTGGCTTCGTTCTCGGGAAGCGCCCGGGGCTTGGCTTGCTTGCTCACGATCAGCCCCTCTTCGACTTCTTGTCCGCGGCGTGGCCGTGGAAGGTGCGGGTCGGCGAGAACTCGCCGAACTTGTGGCCGATCATGTCCTCGGAGACGGTGACCGGGACATGCTTGTGCCCGTTATGCACGCCGAACGTCAGCCCGACGAACTGCGGCAGGATCGTGGAGCGCCGGCTCCACATCTTGATGACTTCGGAACGCCCGCCGCTGCGAACGGTATCGGCCTTCTTCAGCAGATAACCGTCGACGAAAGGACCTTTCCAGATCGAACGTGACATGGATCAACCCTTCTTCTTGCGGGCGTGACGGGAGGCCACGATGAACTTCGTGGTCGACTTGTTGGTGCGGGTCTTCTTGCCCTTGGTCGGCTTGCCCCAGGGGGTGACCGGATGACGGCCGCCCGACGTGCGACCTTCGCCGCCGCCGTGCGGATGATCGATCGGGTTCATGGTGACGCCGCGGTTATGCGGCCGCCGGCCGAGCCAACGGCGGCGACCGGCCTTGCCGTAGCTGATGTTCATATGGTCCGGGTTCGAGACCGAACCGACCGTAGCGAAACACTGGCCATGGATCAACCGCTGCTCGCCGGAGCTCAAACGCACCGCGACATAGCCGGCGTCGCGTCCGACGATCTGGGCGTAGTTGCCGGCTGACCGGGCAATCGCGCCGCCCTTGCCGATCTTCATCTCGATATTGTGCACGATCGTGCCGACGGGGATGTTGGCGAGCGGCATGGCGTTGCCGGGCTTCACGTCGCACTGGTTGCCCGACACCACCGAGTCGCCGACGCCGAGCTTCTGCGGCGCGATGATGTAGGCGGCCTCCCCGTCGGTGTAGCGCACCAGCGCGATGAACGACGTGCGGTTCGGATCGTACTCGATCCGCTCCACCTTGCCCGGCATGTCGAGCTTGCGCCGTTTGACGTCGATGATCCGATAAGTCTGCTTATGGCCGCCGCCCCGGAACCGAACCGTGGTCCGGCCGGTGTTGTTGCGGCCACCCGACTTCGACAGGCCTTCGGTCAAGGCCTTCAGCGGCTTGCCCTTATAGAGCTCGCTGCGATCGACGATGACGAGTTGCCGAAGGCTGGGCGTGATCGGTTTGAATGTCTTCAGTGCCATGGCACTTCTTCCTTATGCCCTGTGCTCAGAGACCCGTGGTGACGTCGATCTTGTGGCCGGGCGCCAGCGTGACGACCGCCTTCTTGAGATCGGCTTGCCGACCCTTGAAGCCGCGGAAGGTCTTGGCCTTGCCCTTGCGGAGCAGGGTGTTGACGGCCGTGACCTTCACGTCGAACAACTGCTCGACCGCAGCCTTGATCTGCGGCTTGGTGGCCGTCTTCGCGACCTTGAAGACGACCTGGTTGTAGTCGGACGCGGCCGTAGCCTTCTCGGTGATAACCGGAGACAGGATCACGTCGTAGTGGCGGACGTCCAAGCTCATTTGAATCGCAGCTCCAGTGCGTCGACCGCGGCCTTGGTCAGAACCAGCTTGTTGCGACGCAGTATGTCGTAGACGTTGAGGCCCTGAATGGGGAGCACGTCGATCATCGGGATGTTGCGGGCCGCGAGCGAGAAGCTCTCCTCGACCGCCGCGCCGTCGATGATCAGCGCACTCTTCAAGCCCAGCGCCTCGAAACGCTCGACCAGGACCTTGGTCTTGCCGTCGGGGATGCTGGCGCTGTTCCACACGATGATGTCGCCATCGGCCGCCTTGGCCGACAGGGCATGACGGAGCGCCAGCGCCCGCACCTTCTTGGGCAGATCGTGCGCGTGCGAGCGCGTGACCGGACCGAAGGCTCGTCCGCCACCGCGGAATTGAGGCACGCGGGCGGAGCCATGCCGGGCCGACCCGGTGCCCTTTTGCTTGTAGAGCTTCTTGCCGGTCCGGGCGATCTCGGCCCGGCCCTTGGTCTGATGGGTCCCGGCCCGCCGCTTGGCGAGCTGGTAGCGGATCATCCTGGCGATGAGGTCCTGGCGTGGCCGCAGGCCGAAAATGGTATCGTCGAGTTCGATCGAGCCGTCGGTCTGGCCGTCGAGCGAGGTGATGTCGATCTTCATGGCGCTCAACCCTCAACGGTCGCGGCAGGAGCGGCCTCGGCCGCGGGAGCGACGTCCGCCGAGAGAACCCGAAACTTGCCGGGGCTCGGCGCGTCCTTGGGCAGAGCCTTCTTGACCGCATCGCGGACGTAGATGTAGCCGCCGACGACCCCCGGAACCGCACCCTCGACCAGGATGAGCCCTCGCTCGACATCGGTGCGAACCACCTTGAGGTTCAGCGTCGTGACGCGGTCCGTTCCCATATGACCGGCCATCTTCTTGTTCTTGAAGGTCTTGCCAGGGTCCTGGCGGCCGCCGGTCGAACCGTGCGAGCGATGCGACAGCGACACGCCGTGGGTAGCCCGCAGCCCGCCGAAGTTCCAGCGCTTCATCGGCCCCGCGAAGCCCTTGCCGGTGCTCGTGCCGGTGACGTCGACGAACTGCCCGGTCACGAAATGATCCGCCAGGATCTCGGCCCCGACGGGAATCATATGGTCCGTGTCGACCCGGAACTCCGCGAGCTTCATCTTGGGCTCGACCTTCGCGATGGCGAAGCGTTCGCGCTCGGCCTTCGGGACGTTCTTCACCTTGGCCTTGCCGATGCCGATCTGCAAAGCACTGTAGCCGTTCACCTCGGCCGTGCGATGCGCCACGACCTGGCAACCGTCGAGTTTGAGCACCGTCACCGGCACATGTTCGCCCGCTTCCGTGAAGACTCGGGTCATTCCGACCTTCTGGGCGATGACACCTGACCGCATGTCAGATTTCCTTCAGAATACTTCGCTACAGCGTATCGCAGAGGCCGATGTCAGATCTTGATCTCGACATCGACGCCAGCGGCCAGATCGAGCTTCATCAGCGCGTCAACCGTCTGCGGCGTGGGATCCACGATGTCGAGGACGCGCTTGTGCGTGCGAATCTCGAACTGCTCGCGGGACTTCTTGTCGACATGGGGCGAACGGTTCACGGTGAACTTCTCGATCCTCGTCGGAAGCGGAATCGGGCCGCGAACCTGAGCACCGGTACGGCGCGCCGTCGACACGATTTCCTTCGTCGAGGCGTCGAGCACCCGATGATCGAACGCCTTCAGGCGAATGCGGATATTTTGGCCGTTCATCGTCAATTTCCTTGATCGGTAGGAAGGAGCGGGAGCATCCCGCTCCCCAACCTCACGAGTTTTATTCGATGATCGAAGCCACGACGCCCGCGCCCACCGTGCGACCGCCCTCGCGGATGGCGAAGCGAAGCTTCTCCTCCATCGCGATCGGAACGATCAGGGCCACTTCCATGGTGACGTTGTCACCCGGCATCACCATTTCGGTTCCCTCGGGAAGCGTCACGATGCCGGTCACGTCCGTGGTGCGGAAGTAGAACTGCGGACGATAGTTGGTGAAGAACGGCGTGTGACGGCCACCTTCGTCCTTGGTGAGGATGTAGGCCTCGGCCTTGAACTTGGTGTGGGGCTTCACCGAACCCGGCTTGCACAGGATCTGGCCACGCTCGACGTCCTCGCGCTTGGTGCCGCGCAGCAGGCAACCGACGTTGTCGCCGGCCTCCCCCTGGTCGAGCAGCTTGCGGAACATCTCGACGCCCGTGACGGTCGTCTTGACGGTCGGCTTCAGGCCGACGATCTCGATTTCCTCGCCGACCTTGATGATGCCGCGCTCGATCCGGCCGGTCACGACCGTACCGCGGCCCGAGATCGAGAACACGTCCTCCACCGGCATCAGGAAGGGCTGATCCTTCGGCCGCTCCGGTTGCGGGATGTAGGCGTCGACCGTCTCCATCAGCTTCAGGACGGCATCGTGGCCGATCTCGGGCTGCTTGTTCTCAAGCGCGCAGAGAGCGGAACCCTTGGTGATCGGGATATCGTCACCGGGGAAGTCGTACTTCGAGAGAAGCTCGCGCACCTCGAGTTCGACGAGCTCCAGGAGCTCGGCATCGTCGACCATGTCGACCTTGTTCATGAACACGACGAGCGCCGGCACGCCGACCTGACGGGCAAGCAGGATGTGTTCGCGCGTCTGCGGCATCGGGCCGTCGGCCGCCGAGACCACCAGGATGGCGCCGTCCATCTGCGCCGCACCCGTGATCATGTTCTTCACGTAATCGGCGTGGCCGGGGCAATCGACGTGAGCGTAATGGCGGTTCTTGGTCTCGTATTCGACGTGGGCCGTCGAGATCGTGATGCCGCGCGCCTTCTCTTCCGGCGCCTTGTCGATCTGGTCATAGGCCGTGAAGGTCGCGCCACCCGACTCGGCCAACACCTTGGTGATAGCGGCGGTCAGCGAGGTCTTGCCATGATCGACGTGACCGATCGTGCCGATGTTGCAGTGCGGCTTGTTCCGCGAGAACTTTTCCTTAGCCATCTGAGGCTCCTCTGAAGCTTGTTCTAACGTATGGGTAGATCAGGCGTATTTTGCCTGGACCTTGGCGGCTTCGCTGGCCGGAACCTGTTCGTAGTGGTCGAACTGCATCGTGAAGGTCGCGCGCCCCTGGCTGAAGGAGCGGAGCTGGTTCACGTAGCCGAACATGTTGGCCAGCGGCACCATGGCATTGATGACGTTGGCGTTGCCGCGCACGTCCTGGCCCTGGATCTGGCCACGACGCGAATTCAGATCGCCGATGCACGAGCCGGTATATTCCTCCGGCGTGACGACTTCGACCTTCATGATCGGCTCCAGCAGAACCGATCCGCCCTTCTGAAGGGCTTCGCGGAACGCCGCCCGCGAGGCGATCTCGAAGGCCAGCACCGACGAGTCGACGTCGTGGAAGGCGCCGTCGATCAGCGTCGCCTTGACGTCGACGACCGGGAAGCCCGCCAGGATGCCTGCACCCATCACGCTGTTGATGCCCTTTTCGACACCCGGCACGAATTCCTTCGGAACCGCACCGCCGACGATCTTCGACTCGAACAGGTTGCCCGCACCGGCCTCGTTCGGCTCGAAGATGATCTTCACGCGGGCAAACTGGCCCGTTCCGCCGGTCTGCTTCTTGTGCGTGTAATCCTGCTCGACCTTGCGGGTCAGCTTCTCGCGATAGGCGACCTGCGGCGCGCCGATATTGGCATCGACCTTGTAGGTGCGACGCAGGATGTCGA
>CAXUOD010000057.1:0-25869 GCA_964252585.1 uncultured Lichenihabitans sp.
GTCGTGTCGTCGCTCGTGCCAAGCATCGCGAACCCTCGCCCGCAGCGAAGTTCAATGTGTCGGAATTATCTTAAGGGACCGTTGGCGATGGCGGCGGCAGGCGTGGTTCAGATCGAGCCGATCATGGTGCGGATGCGCTTGCCCAGGACGTCGACCGCGAAGGGCTTGGTCATCATCTGCATGCCCGGGTCGAGGTGGCCGTTGCCGAACGCCGCGTTCTCGGCATAGCCCGTGATGAACAGCACCTTGAGCTCGGGGCGGAGCAGGCGGGCCTGTTCGGCAAGCTGGCGTCCGTTCATGCCGGGAAGTCCGACATCGGTAACGAGCAGGTCGATGCGCCGATGCGACTGGAGAACCACGAGGCCGGCCAAGCCGTCGGGTTCTTCAAGCGCCGTGTAGCCGAGGTCGCGCAGCACTTCGAGCACGAGATCGCGGACCGTGGCATCGTCCTCGACCACCAGGACCGTCTCGCCCTCTTCGGCTCTGGGCGTCACGCCCGGCTGCTCGACGACCGGTTCCGCGTCCTCGCCGATGAAACGCGGCAGGAAGATCTTGACGCTCGTCCCCTGGCCCGGTTCGGAATAGATCTTGATATGGCCGCCCGATTGCCGGACGAAGCCGTAGATCATGCTGAGCCCGAGACCTGTGCCCTGGCCCAGGGGTTTCGTGGTGAAGAACGGGTCGAAAGCGCGGGCCACGACGTCCGGCGGCATACCAAGTCCCGTATCGGTCACCGACATGACCACGTAGGGGCCAGGCTCGAGGCCGGGCTCGTGCGCCACATAGGCGTCGTCGAGAATCGCATTGGCGGTTTCGATCGTCAGCCGCCCACCCTCCGGCATCGCGTCGCGGCCGTTGATCGCAAGGTTCAGGAGCGCGTTTTCGAGCTGGTGGGGATCGCAGAGCGTCAGCCACAAGGCCTTCGTCTCGACGGTCCGCAGAACGGTGCTTTCGCCGATGGTGCGTCGCAGGAGTTCGTCCATCGAGGCGACGAGCTTGTTGAGGTCGACGGGCTTGGCGTCGAGCGGTTGACGGCGCGAGAACGCGAGCAGCCGATGCGTCAGGGCGGCGGCGCGGTTGGCCGATGTCATGGCGAGGCCCGCATAGCGTTCGATCGTGTCGGTTCTGCCGGCCGCCAGACGTTTCTGCATCAGCGCCAGAGACCCGATGATCCCGGTCAGGAGATTGTTGAAGTCGTGCGCGATGCCACCTGTCAGCTGTCCGATGGCCTCCATCTTCTGAGCCTGGCGCAACTGGTCCTCGGCGCGGCGCTGGGCCGTGATCTCGTGCGAAATGCCGATGAGCCGCTGGACGTCGCCGCTCTCGATCGACAGCGGCGCCAGGACGGTTTCGGCAGTGCGCGACTCGCCCCCCACCTCGACGTTCATCTCGTAGCGGACCGGTCTTCCGATCGCGGCACATTCGAGGCAGCGCGCCAGCAGCGGATCATCGGGTCGCGTGGCCTCGGAGACGTCCCCGCCGATCAACTCGGTTGCGGACCGGCCCGTGAACTGCTCGGTCGCCGCATTCACGGCCTCGAAGACGGCGTGCTCTCCCGGGCCGACCCGGACCAGGAAGATCGCGGCCGGCGCATTCTCGAACAGCGTCCGGAACCGCGCCATGCTGGACGCCAGTTCCGCGGTTCGCTGCCCGACCCTGAGTTCGAGAGTCGCATTGAGGTCGATCAGGGCGGCTTCGGCGCGGGCACGCTCCAGCGCCTCCCACATGCGGGCCGCGACTTCGCCGATCAGCGCGATCTCGTCGGCCGACCACCGGTGCGCATCCGTCCGGCCTAGCGTCACGATCCCTCGCAACCGGCCGTCGCGGTTCAACGGGACCGCCACGACGGTGCTGAGGCCCCGCACGATCGCGGGGGGCTTCGGACCGGTCGATTGGCTTGCCTCGAAGACGGTCGTCAGGCCGCGCCCGAGTTCATCGACCTGGCGGTCGCCGAGGCTCGCCAGCGGCATCGTCGGCGCGAAGGGCGCGACATTCCCATCGGTCCAGGAGACGGGGTAGAGGAGAGTCCCGTCCGGCCCGACCTCGCCGTAACCGGCGCGGTGCGCGTGCAACTGCCGGCCCAGGGCTTCCGATGTCGTCTCCATGATCTCGGCCGTGTCGACGGAGTCGCGCAGGCGGTCACCCAGCACCAGGAGGAAGCTCTGCCGCGCCTGGTTGCGCCTCAGGATCGCCGTCGCCTGCACGCGTTCGAGCGCGTCCCAGGTGCGCGTCGCAACATCCTCGACCAGCGCCACCTCTTCGGGCAGCCAGCTGCGGGGAACTTCGGAGACGATGTGGAGCAGCGCTCGCAGCCGGCCGTCGCGGATCAGCGGGACGGCCAAGCCCGTTCCCCCGAGTCCGGATTCTGATTGCGTGCCGACGATCGTCATGCCGGCTTCGAAATCCGTTGCGCGGCCGAGGGCCAAGACCGCGAGAGGCATGACGGCCCTCGACGCATCGACGCTCCCGTCGGTCCATTCGGCTTCGACGGCAGCCTCGTGACGGGCCAGATCGATCTCCGCGAAGAGGACCCGGGTCGCTCCCATCTCCCGGCCCAAGGCAGCCGTCGCGGTCGTGGTGATGTCGTGCCGCTCGGTCGCGGAGCGGAAACGGTCGGCGAGGGCCAGGAGCAGCGCTTGCCGGTTCTCGACCACCTTGCGGTGTTCCAGGGTTTCGGTCGTGCCCTGCCAGGACAGGACAAGGCCGGTCGGTCCGCGGCGGGCCATGGCGCGGGAGCGCATCCAGCGATAGGACCCGTCGCCGGTGCGCATGCGATGCTCGATGTCGTAGGGCCGTCCGGATCCGACGGCTGCGGCCCAGGTCTGCAGGGTTCGAGCCCGGTCCTCGGGATGAAACGAGCGGATCCAATCACTGCCGAGGCCCTCGCCCGTCCTGATGCCGGCGAGCGCCTGCCAGCGCGGACTGAGGTCCGTGATCGAGCCGCTTGGATCGGCGACCCAGCCGGCCTCGTAACGCGCCGCGTCGCGGCTGCCGCGGGCCAGCGAGCGGCGGTTGTCCTTGACCCTCCCGGTCGCATCCCTCGCCAACACGAGCACCCCGAGCACGAGGCCGCTCCGATCCACCACGGGGCTGCCATCGAGATCGAGCCAGCGGTCACGCATCAGGCCGGCCGCCGGGTCGGCCACGAGGCGACGCTCGACGACCGACAGGCTGCGCCCCGCAAACCCCGCCTCGACCAGATCCGTGAAGGCAGCCCAACCGTCACGAGCCGAGGACCCGAGGGGGTCTGGCACGAGTCCCGCGAAGGCCGGGTTGAAGATCGCAGTCGCGGTGGGGCCCCAGAACGAGACCATCGGTGCCGGCGAGAGCCGCAGCAGATCGACTGCCGCCCGCATCGGCTCGGACCAGCGATCCAGCGGTCCGAGCGGGGTGAGATCCCACTTCAGATTGGCGATCGTCGGCAGAGGTGCCGTAGCGCCCGCAGAGTCTTCCGGGGCACGCGGCAGGCATCGCTTCATCGCGAGCCACCGCGGGGGTCGTCCGCCATCGACGTGGCGAAGTGTGGTCGGCGTCCCGCGGAAGAGTTCGGCCGTCGGAGCGATCCGGTCGCGCTGTGGATCGTCATCGCGCCACTACCACCTTCGCAGCATGGCTGCATGACGGGTGCCACACGCAACTCCCCCCAAGGACACGGGACTCGTTCCCCTGTGTCTCCTGTAAAGGATCATGAGGATGTCTGCATCCTCCAAACCTACATCCGGCAGCTCGGCAAGGAAGCAAATCGCGACAGGGTTGAGAGGAGCTGACCGCCGCTCGAAGACTGTTCCGACATGCTGTCGGGGAGCGCTGGTACCACCACCCCGGCTCGAACGGGGGACCTCTAGATCCACAATCTAGCGCTCTAACCAACTGAGCTATGGCGGCATGTGCAGCGTGAGGCCAGACCGATAAAAGCAACAGGCTCGAAAATCAAGCGTTGCGGCGCGAACGGCAACCGCAAGCTTTCCAAACATGCCGGCCCCCTTAAAAAGCCGCAGCGGCCGGCTCCTCAGCAGCGGCGACAGATTGTCCGGTTCACCGCCTTCAAGTCGATGAGCCGAGTGGCCCAGACAGGTGCATCATCTATTGGGGACGGACCACTATCGGTTCGTCGACGATGGGCCGAAAGGCTTCATCGCATCGAGGGTGATGGTTCGCGCCAGCGTCGTGAGCTGCCTTCCCTGTGCCGTCAGCAACTCCACCTGACGACGAATGTGATGGGTGTTGACCGCCACCACTTCCGTGACCGAAGTGGCACCCATCAAAGCGGCAAGGAACTGACCGGTGGAGGCCATGTTGGCGGCCAGCATCTCGACGACTTGCGCGCCATAAGCGCCGATGGTTTCGCTTGGCAACGGGAGGCTCCGCCGCAGCGTCTCGCTCGTACGCTCCAATAATGCTTCGGTGGCAAACGCGGGCAGGTCGACGGGCCGCGCCATGTCGTCCGCAACAACCGCGAGAGCGTCTCCGACGGCGGCGGTGGCCTCGACGGTCACCAAGGCCGCAGCTCCGTCGGCAGGGGAAGGTGGTTCAAAGGCTTGCACCGGCGGCAGCTTCGGGGCAGGTGTCTCGTCGACCGCTTCGCCATGGGTCGATGCCTCCATGCTCGCGCTTTCGACCGGCGGGACCGCGACCGCGAGGGAGTCCGACGGATCAGGCTCCGCGGCGGGACTGTGAGACTCCGATCGGATCGGCGTCACGGTCGCAGCTTCCACCACCGGGTGCGGCACGGGCTCGCCCCCGTGTCCTTCGTCGCCATGCCCGGCCTGGATCACGACGTGGTGCGCCGCCGCCTCGACGGCTTCGGCAGCCCTGTGGGCAGCCTCGTCCATCATCGCGGGCGTGACCTCGCCGATGACGGCCGTCTCCATGCCGGACTCCACCGGCACATCCGACCCGAACGGCTCCGAACCGACATCGACGTCAGATGCACCGACTTGCGATATTCGGCGGCGTTCCCGTCGCGGCTTCTGCGCCATCGTGCATTACCTCGGCATCGTGAATGGTTGAGCAGGTCGAGGCGGGCCTCTGCTGCCTCGGCTTCCTTCCGACGTGCGGCGCCACCGGGCCTGCCGTGACGCCGCGAGTCTTACTCGCCCTGCGTGGCTTGGTCGGTCGCAGACTTCATGGTCGAGGCCGCTGTCTGGACGGCGCCCTGCATCAGCGAGCCGAGTTCCTTCGCCTGCTCCTGGATGGTGGTCATCTGGGACTTGGCGTAATCCGACTGAAGCGTCAGAACTTCCTGCAGATCCTTGGCGCGGACGAGCTTCTGAGCGAGATCGAAGGCGCTCCGGACGTTGCTCTCCGCGAAGCCCATGGCCTTGCTGCCGAGGCTCTTGGCATTGGTCGTCAGCGAGGCAGCGCTCGTGTCGGCCTGACCGGCTGCCTTCTGGGCAGCGGTCATGAAACCGTCGAACGCGCGGCGGGCCTGATCGACGCTCTTTTCGGCGAGGTCGCGCATGTCGGACGGGACTTCATAAGACGGGGTGGTCATCACACTCTCTCCTGTTTTCTGGTTAGATCGAGACCCGCGACTGACAGCGGGAGCAGGCCAGGACCTGAGTGCCGACCGCGACTCGCTCCCTAGCCGAAGTTGTGCTGCATCGCAACATATTTGTGCATTGCAACAATTGTCAGCTCATGCACTGCGCCTCGCGGAGCACATGGCTAAGTTTCTATTAAAACGTGCTAACCTCGGGGAAGGTGGCGTCAACGAGACGGTAATTCGCGAACCGACGGGGAAGGTCGGCGGCATAGGATTTAGGCGGTGTCGATGAGTCATAGTGCTGAGCCAATCGACAAGCTGGCGGCCGTTGTCGACGAAATGTTCGACCATCCCGCATTCACGTCGCTGAAGGCGCGTGACGCGGCCTTCGTCCTTGTGCGGGTTTCCGACGGAACCGTGATGTGGGTCAACGGTTCCGCGGCGGCCTTCTGGGGCACGCGCGATCTCGGCGCGCTCGGACGAAATCTAGCCAGCCAAGCTGGCCCGGGCAGTGGGCTCGAGGGTCTTGTCCGCGGCACGACGCTCTGGGCATCGCCGCGCCTCGGGCGCCTGCGCCTCGCCCGCGCTCTCAGGCTCCGCAACCACGTCATGCTGTTTCGGACAGGAAACGGCGCCGACGGCGCATTGCTCATGGGACTCGCACTTCCGGAGACCGCGATGGAAGAGGAAGGTCCGACCGACGCGTGGCGCCGCGGGCCGGACGAACCGGGCCGCATCGGCAGCGGAGCCGTCGCTCCGGCGTCTCTCATCGGGGAAGCGGGCCCGGATGGCACCGGGGCGCAGGACTCGACCCCGAACCCGATCTCGACCGCGGCTGGCGGTTCGGACGGCGACGGGCTCAGCCTCGCCCGGCGTAGCCAGATCGCCGTTCTCAGGGATCGGCTTCATGCGGCCGCCGATGGCGCCAGTTCCCTGCGGCTTCTCTGGCGGACCGATGCCGACGATGTGGTGACTCAGATCGACGCGGAAACCTTCGCGCGGCTTGGCACCCCCGTCGCGTTCGACCATGAGGCCTTGGCGACGGCGGTCGGCGCCTGGGACGCCGACGCCGGTGCCCGTCTCACCGCCGCCCTCGCGACCCGGGCGACCTGGTCCGGCATCACCGTCCGGCTGCCCGTGGCCGACGCGGTCGCCTCGGTGCCGATGGCGCTCAGCGCGTCGCCGATCTTCGCGCCGGGGCGAAGCTTCTCGGGGTTTCGCGGTTTCGGCACGATCGACCTTACGCGGCTCGAATTGGCTCCGACTCGCGAGCGTGCGACGCGTGGCGGGCATCGTCCCGCCGATGAACTGCAGGAGGCCCCACCCGACAGGCCTGAGGCCGCAGGCGGCCGTGAGGACACCATGGCGGAGCCGGAGCCGGATGTGGCTCTACTGGAACGCCATGCCGGCGAGCGGAGCGACGGGCCGGCAGCCGGCCCGTCCGAAGGGGCTTCAACCTTTCGAGACCTGCCCGAAACCCCATTTCCAATGCCGGAACCCGATAGAGCATCGTCGGCGAACGTCGTCCATCTGCGCCCCTTCCAGACCGGAGGAGCCGGCCGGTTCGGCGCCGTGCCGCTGAAGGATACGGCAAGCGACGAGACCCTGGCGGAGGTGGCGTCCGAAGAGCCGCCGTTGCGAACGCCCCCTGCACCCACCGAAGACGAGGAAGACGAGGCTTTTCGGGCCTTGCGAGACGCCCTGCTGGCGCAGATACCGCCCGACATTGCGGCGGCATCGGACGATGGCCCGCAAGAGCGTGCGGAGGTCCATGGGCCCTCGGCCGACCACGATTCCCCGCGGGCCTCCGATCCGCCGCAATTGGCGCCGGTCACCGCGGAGACCGGAGCACGGGAGCCCCCGCCGCAGCCGGCGACGGCAGAGCTCCCGCCGAGAGTCGACCTCGTCGACGAACTTCCCGTGGGCGTCCTCGTGATCGGCGCCGGCCTGCCGCTCTTCGCCAATCCGGCCGCTGCCGGCCGCCTGGGATATGCGGGTGTCGGCGATCTGATCGGGAAGGGACAACAGCTCGTAGTCTCCGAGCTTTCGACGGACGACACCGGGACCCTGGTGTTGCGCGACGCCGATGATCGGGCCGTCGCGATCCCGGCCGAGCGCCGCGACATCCGATGGCATGGCGGCGCCGCGGTGCTTTGGACGATCGGCGGGCCGCCGACGGTCGACCGCGGCGCTTCGGGCGCCTCGCCGACCGGCACAGCGGGCGAGCCGAGCGAACGGCCCGACCCAGGTGACCAAGGGTCCGGCGAGTTGCTGGACCGCGTCGACGATGCCGTGGCACTGCTCGACGTCGAGGGGCGCATTCGCCGGCTCAACCGTCGCGGGGAGACCTGGTTCACGCGGTCCGGCCACGAGAGCGCCGTCGGGGCCGCCTTCACTCAGCTGCTGGCACCCGACAGCCGTGCGGCAGGCCTTGCACTCCTGGGCGACGTCAAGGCTCAGAAGGAGGGAACGAGCGCGACGCCATTGCAGCGCGAGGTGGTGGCGCGGACGGTCGATCTCGCGACGATGCCGGTCCTGCTCACCCTGGGCAGGCTCGGTGCTTCCGGTTTTTACATGACTCTGCGCGATGTGACCTCGCTCAAGCGCGCGGAACGAGACCAAGCGCGCGCGCAGCGGGACCATGAGCGCGATTCCGGTCGCCTTCCGGAATTCCTGGCCAAGGTCAGCCACGAGATCCGCACTCCTCTCAACGCCATTCTGGGCTTTGCGGAGGTGATGATCGAGGAGCGGTTCGGGCCGCTCGGCAACGCCCGCTACAAGGATTACCTCCGGGACATCCATGCGTCGGGCACGCAGGTCGTCAGCCTCGTCAGCGATCTGCTCGATCTGTCGCGCATCGAAGCCGGACGGCTCGATCTCGAGGTCGGCGCCCTGGACGTCAACAAGATCGTGTCCGAGACGGTGGCGCAGATGCAGCCGGAAGCGCATCGCGAGCGCGTCATCATGCGCATGTCGCTGGGCGCCCGCACCCCCGCGGTTCTGGCCGACGAGCGTTCGGTCCGACAGATCGTGCACAACCTGCTTTCCAATGCGGTGAAGTTCAACGAACCCGGAGGGCAGGTCATCGTATCCACGGCCTTGAGCGACGGGGGTTTGGTGGTGCTGAGGGTGCGCGACACGGGGATCGGCATGACCGATGCCGAGATCGCGGCGGCGCTGGAGCCTTTCCAGCCCGTCTCGGCGCAGAAACCCTCGACCGGCAACGGGCTCGGTCTTCCGTTGACGCGGGCCCTGGTGGGCGCCAACGGCGCCAGCATGGCCATCCGCAGCCGCCCGCACGAGGGGACCTTGGTCGAAGTCGCATTCGCCCTTGCGTCCGCCGATGAAGCGCGCCTGCCGGCGTGATCGACGCGCGGGTCTTCGACCCGCTCGACGAGCCCTTCGTCACGGCGTCGGGGGCGTCGCGCCGAGTTGAGCCGAGATCTGCGTGGTGATCTGATCCGCCACCGTCCTGGCGTCGCGGATCTCAGCGTCGTGCGCCGCCCGGATATTGGCGAAACGCTGGGCCGACCGGTCGTAAACGGCAGCGCTCGTGACCGTACCGGAGGCGAGCGGCGCACCGCCTTGGATGGGGATCAGTTTGTAGGTGATGTCGGTGACCACCGTGGCGTCCTGCGCACGTTGGGTCACGATATCGATCAGCGCCGTCTGCACGCGCTCCGCGCTCGTGAGCTGCAGGCGATACTTGGGCGCGGCACTGTCGCCCGTGCCGTTCAGGTTCGTGATCAGCTGGTCGCGCAGGTAGTGGCCGAGGTTGTCGGGAACGGGATCGACCGAGATCGCCCTGAGCTGGGCGCCGAGGTTGCCGCCGGCGCCCAGATACATGGGCGAAAAGCAGCCCGAGAGTCCGATCGAGACAACGGCCAGCAACGCCGCTAGGGCGATGGATGACCGCGGGTGCGGCGGGCGGTCAGACCACGACATTGACGATCCTTCCGGGCACGACGATCACCTTCTTGGGCTCCCGGCCTAGAAGCGCCTGCCGCACGGGTTCGAGCGCCAGCGCCGCGGCCGTGACGGTCTCGGCGTCGGCGTCGCGAGGCACCGTGAGTTCGGCACGCTTGCGGCCGTTGAGCTGCACCGGCAGCACGATGGTTTCCTCGATCACGAGCGCTCGGTCGGCCAGCGGCCACGCCGTTGCGGCGACGATCGTGCGATGTCCGAGGACCGCCCATGAGGCCTCGCAAAGATGCGGCATGAAGGGCGCCGCGATCTGGACCAGAATGTCGGCCGCCTCGCCGAAGGCGCGGGCCAAGGCGCTGCCCGGCGTCACGGGTTCCTCGGTCGAGGCGATGGCCGACGAAAGCTGGTTCGACAGGTCGTAGATATGGGCGACGCACCGGTTGAAGCGCAGCCGCTCGATATCCTCCTCGACCCGGATCAGCGCGCGGTGCGCTGCCTTGCGGATGCCGGATGCGCGCTCATCGTCGCCGCCGTCGGGTCCGGGCTCGCCCGCCGCGGCCCGAGCCAGATCGCCGACGAGCCGCCAGAGGCGTTGCACGAACTTGGCCGATCCCTGGACGCCTTCTTCCGTCCAGATCACGTCCCGGTCGGGCGGGCTGTCGGACAGCATGAACCAGCGCGCCGTGTCGGCCCCATAGGTCTCGATGATGTCGTCCGGGTCGACGATGTTGCGCTTCGACTTCGACATCTTCTCGATACCGCCGATCTCGATCGGGGCTCCGGTGGCGAGCAGCACGGCCTTGCGGTCGGGCCCTGAACCTTCCAGGCGGATCTCGTCCGGCGACACCCAGGCGCCGTCGGGTCCGCGGTAGGTTTCGTGCACCACCATGCCCTGCGTGAACAGGCCATGGAACGGCTCGTCCATGTCGACCAGCCCGACGACCCGCATCGCACGGGTGAAGAAGCGGGAATAGAGCAGGTGCAGGATCGCGTGTTCGATGCCGCCGATATACTGGTCGACGGGCATGAGCCGGTTCGCAACCGGCGGCGTGGTGGGGCTCTCCTGGTTCCAGGGATCGGTGAACCGCGCGAAGTACCACGAGGAGTCGACGAAGGTGTCCATCGTGTCGGTCTCTCGCCGCGCATCGGCGCCGCAGCGCGGGCACGGGACCCGGCTCCAGGTCGGGTGGCGGTCGAGCAGATTGCCCGGCGCGTCGAAATCGACATCCTCGGGCAGGCGAACCGGCAGATCCTCGACCGGAACCGGCACCGTGCCGCAGGCGGCGCAATGGATGACCGGGATGGGGCAACCCCAGTAGCGTTGACGCGAGATCCCCCAGTCGCGGAGCTTGAAATTGACCTGCCGCTTGGCCTGGGGAGCGCCGTCGAGCGACACGGATTCGAGCCGGCGCGCCACCTCGTCCTTGGCTTCGGAAACCGTCAGACCATCGAGGAAGCGCGAGTTGATCATCCGCCCGTCCTCGGCGAATGCGGTATCGCCGACCGTGAGGCTCGCGGCGTCCACCCCGGCCGGACAGACGACCGGCACGATCGGAAGGCCGTTGCCGCGGGCGAAGTCGAGATCGCGTTGGTCATGGGCCGGACAGCCGAAGATCGCCCCCGTGCCGTAGTCCATCAGAATGAAGTTGGCCACGTAGACCGGCAGTTCCCAGCTGGAGTCGAATGGATGGCGGGCGCGTATGCCGGTGTCGTAACCCTTCTTTTCGGCCGTTTCCAAGGCCGCCACCGCCGTCCCGAGTCGGCGGCACTCATCGATGAAAGCCGCCAGAGCGGGAGTGTGGACGGCCGCGGCTTGCGCCAGAGGATGGTCGGGCGCCACCGCGAGGAAGCTCGCACCGAACAGCGTGTCGGGCCGCGTCGTATAGGCGTCGAGCGTGGTCTCCCGGCCCGGCACGGTCGCGGGATCGAGCTGCCAGCGGATCGTCAGGCCCTCGGATCGTCCGATCCAGTTGCGCTGCATCAAGCGCACTTTCTCGGGCCATTGGTCGAGCGTATCCAGCCCGTCGAGCAGGTCTTGCGCGTAATCCGTGATCTTGAGGAACCACTGGACGAGGTCGCGCTGCTCGACGACCGCACCCGAGCGCCAGCCGCGTCCATCGATCACCTGCTCGTTGGCCAGGACTGTGTTGTCGACGGGGTCCCAATTGACCTTGGACCGTTTCCGGTCGACGAGGCCGGCGTCGAGAAAATCGAGAAAGATGCGTTGCTGCTGCTTGTAGTAGCTCGGATCGCATGTCGCGATCTCGCGGCTCCAGTCGATCGACAGACCCATGCGCTTCAGTTGCGCCCGCATGGCGGCGATATTGTCATAGGTCCATTCGGCCGGGTGCCGCTTGTTCTGCATGGCGGCGTTTTCGGCCGGCAGGCCGAAGGCGTCCCATCCCATCGGATGGAGGACGTTGAACCCTTTGGCCCTGCGGTACCGCGCCACGACATCGCCCATGGCGTAGTTGCGCACATGGCCCATGTGGATGCGCCCGGAGGGATATGGGAACATCTCGAGGACGTAATATTTCGGGCGAGGGTCCTGGTTCGAGGCTTGGAAGGTCTGGCGTTCCTCCCACACCGTCTGCCAATGGGCTTCGGCAACGCCGGCGTTGTAGCGGTCGGTCAACATCATCTGCCGTCTGGTGGGACCCACTCGTCCTGAGCCGCGGCAGTGAACATGAAAAGTGTAAACGGTCAAATAGCCTGAGCGGGTCCACCTCCGGCTGCCGATCGAGAGCCCGATCCATGGTCGACACCGGCGACGGATAGGACGCGTCCCGGCCATCTCAGAGCCGCAGCGGCGAACGTCGGCGGTTGATGTTCACTACCGAGAGTTTATCAAACTTATGTTGTGTTAAGGAGATTCGCCTATAAGGCGATCTGCACCCGGTCGCCGACCAAACGGGACAGCGAAGTAGGATCGTGATGGGTACGGTTCGGAATCTCGCAGCGATCGAGCTGGTTCATTCACAGCTCCCGACCAGCCCGTTCGTTATCGGGACCAGCACGGCGGGTGGCACGGCTCTCGAACAGATCGCCGGCGACCAAAATGCCGGAGCCTATCTCCAGTTGCTGATCGATCTCTTGATCAGCGACTTTCCGGAGGCGGTCTATATCAAGGACCGAAACAGCTGCTTCGTGTTCGCCAACGAAACCATCGCGCGCCATCATGGCTTGAACCGAGCCTCGGAGCTCGTCGGCAAGACCGACTACGACATCCACTCCTCGGAACGGGCCGAAGAGTTCTTCATCCGCGAGCAGGATCTCATCCGCACCGGCATTGCGATCATCGACCATTGCGAATGGATCGGTGGGAGGTGGTACTCCTCCACCAAGATCCCGATTCGCGATCAGAACGGGACCGGCGAGGTCATCGGCCTCATCGGGGTCGGTCGGGATATCACGGTTCAGAAGCAGGCCGAACTCCTGCTCGTCGAACAAGCCCGCGTCATCGAGATGATCGCACGCGATGCTCCTCTCGATCAGGTCCTGGCCAATCTGATCGGATTGGCCGCGACCCATCTTCCCGACCTCCAGGGAAGCTACGCGATCGAAACGGGCGCCGGGGAACCTCGGTCGAGCGCCGACCCGGCCGACCTCGGCGTCTACGGTGCCGAGATCGATGGCCGACCGAACCGGCACTGGTGCGCTCCGATGCTCAACGATGCGCACCAGCTCATAGGAACGATGACGTTTTCGTCGACCAAAGCGCGTATTCCTTCGGCGCACGAACGCTCCATCCTGGAGGTGATCAGCAGGATTGGCCGTATGGCGGTCGATCGTCAGAAGACCCAGAGCCGCATCCGGTACCTGGCCTACAACGACAGCCTGACGGGCCTGTTCAACCGAGCCTGCCTGAACGAGAAGCTGGCGGAAGCCATCGAAGAGGCCGCGGCCTCGGCTACCACGCTCAAGGTTGCTGTGATCGAGCTCGACGAGTTCAAGCTGATCAACGATACCTTGAGCTACAGCATCGGCGACGAAGTCTTGCAGGTGTTGGGGCAGCGGTTCCTCGCCTTGAAGGGACCCGACGACAGGGTCTTTCGTGTCGGCGGCGACGAATTCGTGATCCTCCGGCCGCAAGCGCTGTCGGTGTCGCATGATGCACCGTCCTTGAGGGCGATCTGGTCTGCCGTGGCCGAGCCGATGGAGATCGGCCCCCATCGGCTCAGCGTCAAAGCGAGCGCTGGCGTCGCGGTCTACCCGAGGGACGGCGGCTCGGCCCGCGACATCATGATGAATGCCGGAACCGCCATGCACCGGGCCAAGGCCCTCGGTGGACATCGCCTGCAATATTACAGGCCCGAATACGGCAAGGCGGCCGAGGAACGGCTGACCTTGATCAGAGACCTCGAAGGCGCTCTCGAACGGGGTGAATTCGAGATCGTCTATCAACCGCAGATCAAGATCGAGACTGGCGACATCTTCGCGGTGGAAGCCCTGTTGCGATGGAAACATCCGGCCCTGGGGTATGTTTCTCCGGTCACTTTCATTCCGCTGGCCGAAGAGACGGGCGCCATCGTCCCGATCGGCCATTGGGTGCTGAAGCAGGCCTGCATGCAATGCAAGGCCTGGCAGGACCAGACGCTGAAACCCGTGACCGTCTGCGTCAATGTCTCGCCTCGCCAGTTCGGGGAACCCAAATGGGTCGACAGCGTGTTGAGGATGCTGAAGAAAACCGGGCTCTACGGCCATCATCTCGAGGTCGAGATCACGGAGAGCTGCCTCATGGTCGATGTCGACAACGCCATCGCGTCCATGAACCTGTTGAAGGCGCAGGGGATCAGCATCGCGATCGACGATTTCGGAACGGGCTATTCAAATTTCGGCGCGCTCAAGCGCTTCCCGCTGTCGCGGCTCAAGATCGACCGGTCCCTGGTCAACGACATGCTGGTCGAGGACAGCGACCGCGCCATCGCCTCCGCCTGCATCTCGCTCGGAAAGATCCTCGGCCTCAGGGTCCTCGCCGAAGGGGTGGAGACCGCGGAACAGCTCGAGTTCCTTCGGGCGAGTGCCTGCGACGAGATGCAGGGCTACCTGTTCAGCCGACCCGTTCCGGCGGCCGTCATCCGGTCGATGCTGGAACGCAGCTAGCGGCGGCCCCACCGTTCGGGAGGGTGACCGGGCGTTAGACGCTCAGATGCGCCCTCACTTCATGCTCGACGAGGTCGGCCTTGGCGCCCGCCATGACGACCGAGCCGCGGTCCATGACGGCAAAACTGTCGGCGAGGTCGCGGGCGAACTCGAAATACTGCTCGACCAGCACGATCGCCATGTCGCCCCGACCGCGCAGATATTCGATCGCCCGCCCGATGTCCTTGATGATGGAAGGCTGGATGCCTTCCGTCGGTTCGTCGAGCACCAGCAGTTTCGGCCGCGTCACGAGCGCCCGGCCGATGGCGAGTTGCTGCTGCTGGCCGCCCGACAGGTCGCCGCCGCGCCGATGCATCATGCTTTTCAGCACGGGGAAGAGTTCGAAGATCTCGTCCGGGATCGTGTGGAGCGCCCGGCTTACCGGGGCGAAGCCCGTGTAGAGGTTCTCGCGGACGGTGAGCAGCGGGAAGATCTCGCGCCCCTGGGGCACGTAGGCGATCCCGCGGCGGGCGCGCTGGTGCGTCGGCAGGCGGGATACGTCCTGCCCCGCGAGGCTGATGCTGCCGCCACGGATCGGCTGCTGGCCGACGATGGCCCGCAGCAGCGAGGATTTACCGACCCCATTGCGGCCCAGCACGCAGGTGACCCGCCCCAGTTCGGCCGTCAGCGACACCTTTCGCAGCGCCTGTGCGGCCCCGTAGAAGAGGTCGATGGATTGCACGTTCAGCATGATGTGGGACCTCAATCTGTCCCTCTCCCGCAAGCGGGAGAGGATGTCGACGCTAGGCGGCGGCGGTCGAGGGAACCTCGGCTCGCGCTTTCCTCATCCGACCCGGCTTCGCCGGGCCACCCCCTCCCGTCGGCCGGGACAAGGATCGCGTCTTACCGCCCGAGATAGACTTCGACCACGCGCGGGTCGGCGCTGACCTGGTCGAGCGCTCCCTCGGCCAGCACCGCGCCCTCGTGCAGAACCGTGACCTTGACGCCGAGGTCGCGCACGAAGGTCATGTCGTGTTCGACCACGACGACCGCATGGTCCTTGGCGATCTCGCACAAAAGCTCTGCCGTGGTCGCGGTCTCGCTGTCCGTCATCCCGGCGACCGGCTCGTCGACGAGCAGGAGCTTCGGGTCCTGGGCCAGCAGCATGCCGATCTCCAGCCATTGCTTCTGGCCGTGCGAAAGGTCGCCTGCGCGCTTGGACCTGACGTCCCACAGGCGGATGCGACGCAGGATGCCCGAGATCTTCTCCCGCTGGTCCTTCGCGGCCTTGCCGAACAGCGTCGCGAAGGCACCACGCGGTGACTTGAGGGCCAGGAGGATGTTGGTTTCGACATCGTGGTTTTCGAAAACCGTCGGCTTCTGGAACTTGCGCCCGATCCCGAGTTCAGCGATTTCGGCCTCGTCGCGTTTCGTGAGGTCGACCGTGCCGGCGAAATAGACCTGGCCCTCGTCGGGCCGGGTCTTGCCCGTTATGACATCCATCATGGTGGTCTTGCCGGCCCCGTTGGGGCCGATGATGGCCCGCATCTCGTTGGGCGCCAGCACCATGGAAAGGCCGCGCAGCGCCTTGTAGCCATCGAACGAGACGCGCACGTCGTCGAGATAGAGCAGGGACGAGGTCAGGACGGGGTTCGACATCGGGTTTACTCCGCCACGGGCGCCGGGAGCTGCTGCTCTTCCGGCACCACCGGATGCTCGGCCGGTGGCCCGGGCTTGCGGCGGGCCGTCAGACGGTCGATCAACCCGAGGATGCCCTGCGGCAGGAACAGCGTCACGATCACGAAGAGGGCACCGAGGCAGAAGAGCCAGTACTCGGGCAGGGCGCCGGTGAAGAACGTCTTGCCCCAATTGACCAGCACGGCGCCGAGGGCGGCACCCACCAGCGTTCCGCGCCCCCCGACCGCCACCCAGATGACGGCCTCGATCGAATTGGCGGGGGCGAACTCGCCGGGGTTGATGATGCCGACCTGCGGGACGTAGAGCGCCCCCGCGACCCCCGCCATCATGGCCGAGAGGACGAAGATCACCGTCTTGTAGTTCTCGACCCGGTAGCCGAGGAAGCGCGTGCGGCTCTCGGCATCGCGGATCGCCACCGTCACCTGGCCGAACTTCGAGCCGACCACGGCGGCCGCGATGACGTAACCGAGGGCCAGCGCCACGCAAGTCGCCGAGAAGAGCGCGGCGCGCGTCCCGTCCGACTCGACGTTGAAGCCGAGGATATCCTTGAAATCGGTGAGGCCGTTGTTGCCGCCGAACCCCATGTCGTTGCGGAAGAAGGCGAGCAGCAACGCATAGGTCATGGCCTGGGTGATGATCGACAGATAGACGCCCGTCACCCGCGACCGGAACGCGAAATAGCCGAACACCAAGGCCAGAAGCCCCGGCACCAACAGCACCATCGCCATGGCATAGGCGAAGCTCGAGAAACCCCACCACGTGACGGGCAACGAATGCCAGTTGAGGAACACCATGAAGTCCGGCAGGTCCGGGTTCGCATAGGTCCCGCGCGCCCCGATCTGCCGCATGAGATACATGCCCATGGCATAGCCGCCGAGCGCAAAGAAGGCGCCGTGGCCGAGCGACAGGATCCCGCAATAGCCCCAGACGAGGTCGAGCGCCAAAGCCAGCAGCGCGTAACAGAGGTACTTGCCGACCAGCGTGACCGCATAGGTCGACAGATGGAACGGCGAGCCGACCGGCGTGGCCAGCGACAGGATCGGCACCAGGACGGCGGCGGCGATCAGGATGCCCAGGAAGATGACGCCGCGGCGGTCGAATCGGGCTTGGCTGAGCATGTTACGCCTCCACCGACCGGCCCTTCAGCGCGAACAGGCCGCGCGGGCGCTTCTGAATGAACAGGATGATGAAGATCAGGATGGCGATCTTGGCTAGCACGGCCCCGGCGAGCGGCTCCAGGAACTTGTTGGCGATGCCGAGCGTCATGGCGGCCACCAGCGTGCCCCAGAGGTTCCCGACGCCGCCGAACACCACCACCATGAAACTGTCGATGATGTAGCTCTGCCCGAGGTTGGGGGACACGTTGTCGATCTGGGACAGCGCGACCCCGGCGATGCCGGCGATGCCGGAGCCGAGCCCGAACGCCAGGGCGTCGATGCGTCCCGTCGAGATGCCCATGGCCGATGCCATGCGGCGGTTTTGGGTGACGGCCCGCATGCGGAGGCCGAAGGGCGTGGCGCGCAACACCAGTTGCAGGGCGACGAAGACCAGGATCGTGAAGACGACGATCCACATGCGGCCACTCGTGATCTCGAGGCCGCCGAGACGGAACGAGCCGGCCATGAAGGCGGGTGCCGAGACCGACTGGTTGTCGGCCCCGAAGATGGTGCGCACCAGTTGCTGCAGGATCAGCGACACGCCCCAGGTGGCCAAAAGCGTTTCGAGCGGCCGGCCGTAGAGGTGGCGGATGACGAGCCGCTCGATCGCGATGCCGACCGCACCCGAGACCACGAAGGCGAGCGGCACCGCGACCAGCACCGAGGCATCGGTGAGGCTCGGAGCCGCGGCATGAATGGTCTGTTGCACCACGAAGGTCGTATAGGCGCCGATCATCACCATCTCGCCATGCGCCATGTTGATGATGCCCATGCGCCGAAGGTGATCGCGAGCCCGATCGCGGCGAGCAGCAGCACCGAGCCCAGCGAAACCCCGTACCAGCAGTTCTGCAGCGCCTGCCAGACGTCCAGCGTGAACTGGATCGAGGAGGCGGCGGACGCCGCCGCGGCCCTCACGGCCGGCGAGGCGTCCGGGGCGGCGGCCATCTGGTTGACGAGGCCCATCGCGTCGGCGTCGCCCCTCGCCTTGAGGGTCGCGATGGCGGCAAGCTTTTCGGCATCGTTTCCGCTGCCCGAGACGGCCATGATCGCGGCACGCGCCTGGAGAAGCGCGCTCTTAATGGCAGGATCGCTCTCCTTCGCGAGGGCCGTGTCGACGGGGCCTTGCGCCTTGACGTCATGCGCACGGAAGGCTGTCTCGGCCGCGGCAAGGCGCTTCGTACGGTCGGACGACAGGAGATCGAGCGCGCCGACCGCTGCTCCGATCTTCGATCGGATGCCGTTGTTGAGACGCACCTTCTTGAGGCCGCCCTCCATCACCCCGTCCGCCTTGGCGCCGGTCGCCGCATCGTCGAGAGTGCCGGACGCATCGACGTAGTAGACCTTGTGCGAACCGGGATCGAAGAAGAGACGGCCGTTGGTCAGGGCATCGAGGATGGCTGGCGTCGTCGGTGCGCCGGTCGCGATCAGGTCGTCGATGCCTTTGTCGGTCTCGGGAAACTTGTCCGCCGCGAAATGCGCCAGGGCATCGTCGAGCGGCGCGGCCCGGGCCGGGAGCGAACCGATCGACAGGACCATGGCCAGAAGCAGCGCCGCAGCGTGGATCAGGCCGGCGCGGGGTTTGCGGTGCATGGCTCGGCTCCCGAAACGATGGTCACACTTCGAACGGAGGCACCGGGCCAGCCGTCGCCCGCCTGCATCGACCCGGCCGCGTTCGGCCGGCTCGGCTGAGGGTCGATCCCGCGATCGTGTCGATCGCCTTTCGCGGGACCGGAACGGTTATGCAAGAATCAAGCAGCGCCGCCGCACTTGCCGCTCTTGACGTTGAAGTTCCCGCAACTCATCGGCTTGCGCCAGTCGCCGATCAGATCCTTCGAACCTTCGAGGTAAGGCGACCATTCCTGCGCCACGACGAGCCCCGGTGTCTGCCACACCGTGTTCATCTGACCGTCGGCCTGGATTTCGCCGATATAGACCGGCTTCGTGATGTGGTGGTTCGGCATGATGGTCGAGAAGCCGCCCGAGAGGTTCGGCACCGAGACGCCGATCAGCGCGTCGATGACCGGGTCGGCCTTGAAGGTGCCGGCCTTCTCGACGCCTTTCACCCAGGCCGCGAAGCCGATGTAGTGGGCTTCCATCGGATCGTTGGTCGTGCGCTTCGCGTTCTTGGTGAAGGCCTTCCAGCGCTCGATGAACGCCTTGTTCTCCGGTGTGTCGATCGATTCGAAGTAGTTCCAGGCCGTGAGGTGGCCGACGAGCGGCTTCGTGTCCATGCCGGCCAGTTCTTCCTCGCCGACCGAGAAGGCCACGACCGGGATGTCGGTCGCCTTGACGCCCTGGTTGCCCAGTTCCTTGTAGAACGGCACGTTGGCGTCGCCGTTGATGGTGGAGACCACCGCGGTCTTCTTGCCGGCCGATCCGAACTTCTTGATGTCCGAGACGATCGTCTGCCAATCGGAATGGCCGAAGGGCGTATAGTTGATCATGATGTCGTCGGGCGCCACGCCCTTGAGCTTCAGATAGGCTTCCAGGATCTTGTTCGTCGTGCGCGGGTAAACGTAGTCCGTGCCGGCCAGAACCCAGCGCTTCACCGAACCGCCGTCCTCGCTCATCAGGTAATCGACGGCCGGGATCGCTTGCTGGTTCGGGGCCGCGCCCGTGTAGAACACATTACGCTGGCACTCTTCGCCCTCGTACTGGACGGGGTAGAACAGGATCGAGTCGAGTTCCTGGAACACCGGAAGCACAGACTTGCGCGACACGGAGGTCCAGCAGCCGAAGGTCGCGACGGCGCCGTCCTTGGAGATGAGTTCGCGCGCCTTTTCGGCGAAGAGCGGCCAGTTCGAGGCGGGGTCGACCACCACGGCTTCGAGCTTCTTGCCCAGGACGCCGCCCTTCTTGTTCTGCTCGTCGATGAGCATCAGCATGACGTCCTTCAGCGTCGTCTCGCTGATCGCCATCGTGCCCGACAGCGAGTGCAGGATGCCGACCTTGACGGTCTCGTCCGCCGCGAAGGCGCGTGACACGCCGCCGAGCGTGGCCGAGGCCGCAAGAGCCGAGGCGCCGAGCAGCGCCTGTCGGCGGTTCATCGAAAAACGATCCATGATGTTCCCTCGCTTGCAAACGGCCGCGGCCGCGATCCCGGTGCGGCGCAATCTCCTGTGGATCGCGGCGCTCGCCCATACGTCGAATGACGTATGGTGCAGCGCGGCAGCCCCGAGGCCGCCGAGGCCGGGGACGCGGGGATGAACGACATCGGTAGCGGGCTGCAGAATTTCCTTCTCGCCCTGTCGGCCCTGTTCTCGATCGTCAACCCGATCGCGGCCGCCCTTATCTTCAGCCAGGTCACGGCGGACCGCACCCATGCCGAACGGCTCGATCTGGCGCGCAAGGTCGGGTTCTACTCGGCCATCGTCATGCTGGTGTCGCTCTGGGGCGGCGCCTATGTGCTGGCCTTCTTCGGCGTCACCCTGGCGGCGTTGCGGATCGCGGGCGGGCTCGTGGTGGCGGTGCGGGCCTGGGACATGCTGTCGGCCGTGGAGGCCAACGAGACGCGCAAGCAGGAGCAGGCCACCCAGGCGACCGGCATCCCGGACGTCGCGTTCTTCCCGCTCACCATGCCGTTCACGACGGGACCGGGCACGATCTCCGTCGCGATCGCGCTCGGGTCGAACCTGCCCGTGGGCTCGCCCCGCATGCTCCCCTTCATCTTCGGCTCGTCGGCAGCGGCCCTCGCGGTCGCCGCCATGGTGTGGATCGCCTATACTTTCGCGGACCGCATCGTCGATTGGCTGGGCCGTGCGCGGGCGCGCGTGCTCACCCGGCTATCGGCCTTCCTGCTGCTCTGCATCGGTGTTCAGATCACGCTCGGCGGGGTGACCGAGGTGCTGCGCGAGGCATGGAAGCCGTAAATGTGGCAGTGAGGTTGCCGGGACAGCGAACGGACGGGCCAGCCTCCGGCAACCAAACTCAGGGCGCAATGCCAGGCGGAGCGTCGTCAAACCCCTCGGAGGGAATCCTGTGCCCTCTGGCGACCTCAGCCCGTTCGGCCAGATCTTCCAGGAAGTCGCTCCTCACGTCCAGATCTGAACGCTCTCGGATCGGGCGTGAAGCGTCGAGGACCGGGATGAATAGCGGCGGCGAAGTGGTCAGCCAGACCGCCGTGACATAGAGGGACGGCACGATCAGGAGACGGGCTTCGCAATCCGCTTCCTCCAGTGAGGCGGCGGCTTGGGCCAGGTGGGTCGCCTCAAGCAGAAGGTCTGCCTGTTCGTTCCGCGCCAGATTGGCAAACCGCAAATCGCCCGCGTCGGTCTCGCCGACGTCCGCGGTTCCCGTTGTCTGCCCGCCGCCTTCGATCAGGTAACGCCAGCCGATGAAGCGCGCATGGGTGAGGCTGTCGGGCTCAGCGACATCATCGAGCCCGAGCCGATAGATTGCGAGTGGATGTGAGATGTCGGCCACACCCCCGCCTAGGCTTTCGGGCTGTGGCTCCAGATCCTTCAGCGCCTGCTGGACGATCTCAAGGCCCGGTTCGGAAGAACGAGATGCTGGTATGATGGCCATGCTTATCCTCCGATCGCGTCCGGGTGGCGTAAAGGGGCCTGCCCACCCATCGATGCCAGCGCGACAGCCGCCGGTGCAGGTTCGGTCAGATAGGAGTGTGTCCAGTCGCCGCCACCCTGATACAGAGACGCGAACTCGTCAAATGCGCTTCTGGAGGTCAAGAAGATGGGGTCGTCGATCTCGATGTAGGCCCGCCCGGATGCCCCTGTAGAATAGCCCACCACTGCGAGAAAATGCCCGGTTCCGTCTCGCCATCCCACACGGCAGCCGATTGCTCGACCCTTGTCGACCTCCACTTCGACTTCGGCGAATGTCAGGGCCCGGGCCTCCATGTCGAATAGATGGCCGGTCGTCTGTAAGGCGCTCTCGAGGTAATAGGGCCGGTTACACTTGCTCTGGTTCGCAGCTCCCGTCCCGCAGCAGTCTTTGCGGCCGAGCGTGGCGTCCGCCACATCACATTGGCTCCATCCATTGTCTCCGTAAGAGTGCGCAATGCTGGTCGCGACGGCGGCCCAGCACCAGTTTGATTGTTTCTGGCGTTCCCCGATGTAGGCTACAGTCCTCCCCAACGAGGGCGCCGCCCCTCCCGCCGCGGGCAAGGGTGTCACCGCGGTTGCGGTACGAGACCGGTTTGACGCAGGGCGTTGCAGAAACTCGGGAAAAGACATTACAACCTCGAATCAGCGACTTAGAAAACTAAATCAAGAAGGTTGCATAAACCCTACCCACCTGTCCAGATACGCGAGAGTGGGCTGCGGCCTTTGCCAATTCGCCGCAGCACGCCTTCAGGCCAGAAGCGCAGCGAGTCGTGCGAGGTCGACGTTGCCGCCGCTGAGGATCACACCGACGCGTTTGCCGCGGCAGGCAACGGCACCCGAGAAGGCCGCCGCTGCAGCCAGACAACCCGTCGGCTCGACCACCATCTTCATGCGCTCGGCGAAGAACCGCATGGCATCGACGAGCGTCGAGTCGGGCACCGTTGCGATGTCGGAGACGAGTCGCCGGATGATCGGGAAGGTCAGCTGCCCGAGCTGCTGCGTCTGGGCGCCGTCCGCGATTGTCTGCGGCACCGGGATATGGACGATCTCGCCCGACCGGAAGGAGCGCTGCCCGTCGTTGCCGGCCTCCGGCTCGACCCCGACCAGGCGACAGCCGGGCGACAAGGCTTCGGCGCTCAGCGCCGAGCCGGCCAGGAGGCCGCCGCCGCCGAGGCAGACCAGCAGCAGGTCGAGCGGGCCCACCTCTTCGATCAACTCCTTGACGGCCGTGCCCTGGCCCGCGATGACGTCGGCATGGTCGTAGGGTGGAATGAGCGCCAGGCCCCGCTCCGCCGCGAGTCGTCGGCCGATGGCTTCCCGGTCCTCCTTGTAGCGGTCGTAGGCCACCACCTCGGCCCCGTAACCGCGCGTGGCCGCCACCTTGGCCGCGGGAGCGTCGTGCGGCATCACGATAGTCACGGGCGCGCCGAGGAGCCGGCCCGCCAGCGCCATGGCCTGGGCGTGGTTCCCGGACGAGAACGCCACGACGCCGCGACGGCGTTGGCTTTCGGGCAGGCTTGCGATGGCGTTAAAGGCGCCGCGGAACTTGAAGGCGCCGCCGCGCTGAAAATTCTCGCACTTGAAGAAGAGCGTGGCGCCGAGCCGCTCGTCGGCGGTGCGGGAGGTCGTCACCGGCGTGCGGTGTGCGGCCCCGGCGATCCGCGCGGCGGCACGCTCCACCGCGGCGTAGTCGAGAGCCGCCTGAGGCGAGGGTGACGGGCTCGTGGTCTGGTCGGGCATGGCTGCTCCGGGCGGCTTTCGGTCGATCGCGACCGCGGCGTCACGCCGGGTGCAGCTCTATAGCAGCGGTGCAGCAAGGCGAAAGGGAGACCCTGTGGTTCTGATCCTGCGAACCGCAATGCGCTTCCGATCGGCTCGCCACTCCGCACTTTGATCGACGGGGCCATTTGGCCAGCGTTATCGGACTGCCGTCACATGAACCCTGCGGCCCTTTCTGCGAAAACCGCCGCTAAGCCGCCGACCGCGCCGGCATCGGCCGACGACGCCGTACCGGCTTTGGCGCGGGCCGCGATGCCTTCGAAGATCATCGACCAGCGGAAGAGCGCGAAGGCCATGTGGAAGCCCGTCATCCCGGGCGAGGCTGCCACACCGTTGCGCTCCAGGGCGTCGGTATAATCCGCTTCGTAATCGGCCTGGGGCGGGATGCCGAGCGCCGCGAGGTCGAGGCCCAGCAGACCTCCGTACTGGTCCGGTGCGGAATGCCAGGCGATGCAGCTATGGGCGAGATCGCTCAAGGGCGGCCCGAGGGTCGAGAGCTCCCAATCCAGCAGCGCCACGACGCGCGGCTCGGTCGGGTGGAACATCAGGTTGCCGATCCGGTAGTCGCCATGCGCGACGCCGGTTCGCGGGTCGTCCGGGATGTTGGCGGGGAGCCAAGCGATGAGCCGCTCGATGGCGGCGTCCTCGCGCGTCCGCGTCGCGCGCCACTGCTCCGACCAGCGCCGCACCTGCCGGGCGTAGAAGCCCTGCGGCCGGCCGTAGTCGCCGAGGCCCCGTGCCGCGGGATCGATGCCGTGCAGGGCCGCCAACGTCTCGGCCATGGCACGATAGAGCTCGCGGCGCTCGTCGGGCGTGCAGCCGGGCAGGGCGCAATCGTGGAACACGCGTCCCTCGAGGCGTTCCATGACATAGAAGGGCGTGCCGACGATAGCTTTGTCGTCGCAAAAGAAGAGCGCTTTCGGAACCGGCACGGCGCTTCCCCATAGGGCCGAGATCGCCCGAAACTCGCGGTCGACCGCGTGGGCGGAGGGCAGGAGGTCGCCGGGCGGCTGTTTGCGCAAGACGAGCCGGCGGTCGTCGCAAGTGACGAAGAAGGTCGGGTTGGACTGGCCGCCAGCCACGCGCTCGATGCTCATCGGCCCATCGAGGCCTGGCGTGCGGGTGCGGATAAGGGCATCGAGGCGAGCGGGATCGAATTCGAGGTCTTGCATCCCCGACCTTCTCACTCCGCCACCGGCCAGCGCCAAAACCCCGGTCCCTCGCTCGCGAGCGCACGGTTGAGCACCATCCGATGCACCTCGTCGGCGCCGTCGACGAGCCGAGCCTGGCGGGCGTAACGGTAGATCCATTCGAGCACCGTGTCCTTGGAATAGCCGCGTGCGCCCGTGATCTGGATCCCCGTGTCGGCGGCCCGGTGCAGGACGTTGGCGGCCTGGACCTTGGCCATCGACACCTCCTTGCGGGCATAGCCGCCGCGGTCGAGTTCCCAAGCGGCCTTCATCACCAACAGCCGGCCGATCTCGATCTCCATCGCGAGGCCGCCGAGCATCAGCTGCACGCTTTCGCGGTCGGCGAGCCGCAGGCCGAAACCATGCCGCTCGCCCGCGTAAGCGCTCGCGATCTCGACGCAGCGCTTGGCGAGGCCGAGCCAGCGCATGCAATGGGTGAGGCGCGCCGGGCCGAGCCGAATCTGCGTGACCTTCAGGCCGTCGCCCTCCTCCAGGAGAACGTCCTCGGGTTTCACGACGAGTCCGTCGAATTCGAGCTCGCAATGGCCGCCGTGTTCCTCCGGTCCCATGATGCCGATGCGCCGCAGGATGCGCCAGCCCGGCTGGTCCTTGTGGAACTGAAAGGCCGTGAGCCCCTTCCGGGCGTCGTCCGAAGTCCTGGCCACGAGGGTGAAGTGCGTCGCCTCGGCGGCGCCGGTGATGAACCATTTGCGGCCCGTGATGCGGTAGGAGCCGCCGATTTGCCGTTCGGCGCGCGTCTTGATCATCGACGGGTCGGAGCCGCCGCCGGGGTGGGGCTCCGTCATGGCGAAGGCCGAGCGCACCTCGCCGCGCACGATGGGCGCGAGCCAGCGCTCCTTCTGATAGGGCGTGCCGATCGTCTCCAGCATCATCATGTTGCCGTCGTCGGGTGCGGCCGAGTTGAACACCACGGGGCCGAAGATCGAGCGGTTCATGGCCTCGTAGCAGACCGCCATGCCGACCCGCCCGAC
>CAXUOD010000058.1:0-21947 GCA_964252585.1 uncultured Lichenihabitans sp.
ATATAAGGAAGTGCCGCGGCGCGGACAGCGTGCGGCTCCGCATTCCCATTGGGGGAAACCATATGCTGATCTCGGCGCTGAGACGATCCGCGGCCCTGGCCGTCGCGGTCCCGATGTGGGGTGCGGTGCTGGCCGGCGATTGCGGTCCGGCCGCCGCGGCCGCCGTCAAGTCGGCCGTCGTGGCGCTGGCCCTCTGGCGCGCCCCGGTCTTCCACAGCGAAGCGGAAGGCGCCGCGGCGGTCCTGGCCCGGCGCTTCGGCCACGGCGGCCCGGTGATCGTGCGCTCGAACACCGCAAAGGCGCTGGTCAATGGGCCGGACGGGATCCGCCGGGCACTGGCGTCCGCCCGCCGAGGCACGGACCCGTCGCATGACGTGCTGTTCGTGGTTCTGACCTCGCATGGCGCGCCGCAGGGCATCGGCGAGCGCGGCGGCGGCCAGGAAGGCATCGTGCCGCCGGCGGCCCTCGGGGCCCTCCTGGCCGAAAGCCCCTTCAAGCGCAAGGTGCTGATCGTCTCGGCCTGTTTCGCCGGCATCTATACCGGGCTCGCCGACGACGACACGCTGGTGATCACGGCGGCCGATGCCACGCATACGTCGTTCGGCTGCCAGCCCGAGGCGCATTGGACCTATTTCGGCGATGCCCTCTTCAATCAGGCGCTGCGACGGGGGGAGCCGCTGCCGCAGGCCTTCGCCGACGCCCGCACCATCGTGGCGGAGCGGGAGGCCGCGCAGGGCTTCACACCCTCGAACCCCCAGATGGCCGGCGGCGCCGACGTCCTCGCGACTCTGGAGGGCAGCCGCTAGAGCGAGGGTCCGTCAACCGGCTCGGAGTGAGGGCCGGCGCGGTGGTTTTCCTTCCATCACGGCCCTGCAGCCTCTATATGAAAAGGGGCTCGAATCGTCGCTTCGCGGTGGCCCGGGCCTGTCGCCGGATCCGCGCCCGCGTCCTGCCCGGCATCCTTCAAAGCCGTCATGGCTTTCCAAAGACCGGCGCGTCCGACCCTGACCGCACCGGTCGGAGAAAGTTGCTTCAACGATGTCCCAATCGCCCATTCCGTCGCAGGATCCCGGTCCGGATCTCAACGACTACGGCGCCGATTCGATCAAGGTGCTGCGCGGCCTCGATGCCGTGCGCAAGCGCCCCGGCATGTATATCGGCGACACCGACGACGGCTCCGGCCTGCATCACATGATCTACGAGGTGGTGGACAACGCCATCGACGAGGCTCTGGCGGGCCACGCCACCAAGGTCACCGTCACGCTCAATGCCGACGGCTCGGTCAGCGTCACCGACAACGGCCGCGGCATACCGACGGGGATCCATACCGAAGAAGGCATCTCGGCCGCCGAGGTCATCATGACCCAGCTCCACGCCGGCGGTAAGTTCGATCAGAACAGCTACAAGGTTTCGGGCGGCCTGCACGGTGTCGGCGTTTCGGTCGTCAACGCCCTATCGATCAAGCTGCTGTTGCGCATCTGGCGCGACGGCAAGGAGCACGAGATCGAGTTCGCCCACGGAGACGCGGTGGCACCGCTCCGCATCGTCGGCCCGGCCGGCGAAGAGGACGGCGTCGAGAAGCGCGGCACCGCCGTCACCTTCTGGCCCTCGCACGAAACCTTCACGATGGTGGAATTCGATTATGCGACGGTGGAACACCGCTTGCGCGAACTCGCCTTCCTGAATTCGGGCGTCCGTATCATCCTGACGGATGCCCGCCATGCCGAGGTCAAGCGGGAGGAACTCTACTACGAGGGCGGCCTCGAAGCCTTCGTGCGCTATCTCGACCGCACCAAGGCGTCGCTGATCGCCAATCCCATCCTGATGAAGGGCGAGAAGGACGGCATGACGGTCGAGGTCGCGCTCTGGTGGAACGACAGCTACCACGAGAACGTGCTGCCCTTCACCAACAACATCCCGCAGCGCGACGGCGGCACCCACATGGCGGGGTTCCGCGGGGCCCTCACGCGCCAGGTGACGGGTTACGCGGAGCGGTCCGGCATCTCCAAACGCGAGAAGGTCGACGTCACGGGCGACGATTGTCGCGAAGGCCTGACCTGCGTGCTCTCGGTCAAGGTGCCGGATCCGAAGTTCTCGTCCCAGACAAAGGACAAGCTCGTCTCGTCCGAAGTCCGGCCCGTCGTCGAGAGCATCGTCAACGAGACGCTCGGCCAATGGTTCGAGGAGCATCCGGCGGATGCCAAGATCATCGCGGGCAAGGTGGCGGAGGCCGCGGCGGCCCGCGAGGCCGCCCGCAAGGCCCGCGAACTCACCCGCCGCAAGGGCGCGCTCGACGTCGCCAACCTGCCGGGCAAGCTCGCCGACTGCCAGGAGCGGGATCCCGCGCTGGCCGAAATCTTCCTGGTCGAGGGCGACTCCGCCGGCGGCTCCGCCAAGCAAGGCCGAAACCGCGAATTCCAGGCTGTCCTGCCGCTCCGAGGTAAGATCCTGAACGTGGAGCGGGCGCGCTTCGACAAGATGCTGTCGAGCCAGGAGATCGGCACGCTGATCACGGCGCTCGGGACCGGGATCGGCCGCGACGACTTCAATCCCGACAAGCTGCGCTACCACAAGATCATCATCATGACGGATGCCGACGTCGACGGCTCGCACATCCGCACCCTGCTGCTGACCTTCTTCTTCCGCCAGATGTCGCAGCTGATCGAGCGCGGCCACGTCTACATCGCCCAGCCGCCACTCTACAAAGTCAAACGCGGCAAATCCGAGCAATACCTGAAGGACGAGCGCGCCAAAGAGGACTACCTGACCGAATCGGGCCTCGACGGCGCCGTGCTGCGACTGGGGTCGGGCGAGGAGCGGGCGCGCAACGACCTGCGGGCCGCGGTAGATCAGGCAAGGCTGGTCCGCGCCGTGTTGGAGAAACTGCACAATCGCTACGACCGTGGCGTCGTCGAGCAGGCCGCCATCGCGGGCGCCTTGAAGCCGCTCTCGGCACTCGGCGACGAAGCGGCCGCGACCCTGGCCGAGGAGATCGCCCGCCGCCTCAACGCACTGGCCGAGGAGACCGAGCAAGGCTGGGAAGGTGCGATCGGGCACGATGGCTTCGTGTTCACCCGAACCGTGCGCGGCGTGCCGGAGGCCGCGGTCCTCGACGGCGGACTCCTGGCGTCGGCCGAAGCCCGCCGCCTCGACGAGATCGGCCCTTCGCTGGGTGAGATCTACGACCGGCCGGCCGTCCTGGTCCGCGGAAGCGACAGCGTGCCGGTCTCCGGCCCGACCGCGCTGGTCGAGGCCGTTATGGCGGCCGGCAGCAAGGGCATCACGGCGATCCAACGCTACAAGGGCCTCGGCGAAATGAATCCCGAGCAGCTCTGGGAGACCACGCTCGACCGTAACGCGCGCTCGCTGCTGCAGGTCCGGATCAAGGAGGTCGACGAGGCCGACGACATGTTCGTGAAGCTCATGGGCGACGTGGTCGAACCGCGACGCGAGTTCATCCAGGACAACGCACTGTCGGTCGCGAACCTCGACGTCTGAGGCGAGGATCACCGGTTCTCATCACTTGCAGCATCGGTACAGGATCATGTCGGCCGAGCGTTGCTGGTCGCCGAGGAAGACGATCTTGCAGAAGTGTCCCGCACGGACCAACGGCTCCTTCTCGAGAAATCGTCGCACTCGATGCAGAACTGTCATTTCGGTGGTCGCGGCATTACGCAACCGGCTCGTTCGCGGCTATCCGGATGACCCTCGACGACAGGCGGAGGTGCTCCATCGCGTGTATGAAAAGGCATCGGACCTCATCACCGCCTTCGAAGGCCTGATCAGATACGCCGACGAGAAGTTCGGAATCAGAGCCGTAGGGTGGTGAACCTCAAGGTACCGCTCGTTATCGCGACGATCATTGGGGCGCTCGCTCCCAGGTTCGGGTCGTGCACGGCGGCCGAAGCCGAAGGAGCCCTGGCAAGACCGCCGCCTCCATTCCAAGCTCCGTGCCAGTATGCCGGATGGCGACCCGCGACGGATCGAACGTGAGCAAAGCGTCGTTCAGGAGCCGCTCGAAATTGCTGCCGATCCTGTTGTGGTCGATGAAGGGAGCGTCATCACCACCGGTCGCCCGTCGAGCAGTTCCCGCCGCTCCTCGTCAGGGCATCCGGCTTGGAAGCGCCTGAAGTCCTGCTTCGACATCGGTCGAGGGTCAGCCGTGCGGGTCCCTGGAGCCGACATCTTGGCACCCCTTCAACGGCTACGCTGAGCCGAACGTCGGACGATCGCCTGCGTCACTCCTCCGGTTCGGTCGTGAACTGCAGCGGAAAACCGAGGGCGCGGCCGGCTTCCGTGGCGCGGTCCGCCTTGGTTTCAGCGACGTCCTTCGGGTAGACCGATATCACGCAGGACCCGAGCCGATGCGCCGTCATCATGACCGCGTGCGCCTTGGCCTCTCCCATGCGGAACTCGACCTTGAGCACCTTCACCACGAAGTCCCGCGGCGTATAATCGTCGTTGATCAGGATCACCTTATACAGACGCGGACGTTCGATCTCCGGCTTAACGTCGGTGCGGGATTTGATGTTGACGTCGGACATGGCACGATCGACCTTCAAGCGGCGGGGCCGAAGAGCTCCTTCCCCATCAAATAGCGGCTGATCGTCAGGAGGCAACAGAGCAAGCGCCTCGGCTCAAGCCAAGCCGCCTCGCCCCCGCCGCTCACTCCTCACAGAAACGTCAGCTGACCGCTCGTGGGTTTTGCCTTCCCGACGAGGATCGACTGCGGCGGATGGCGATCGGCTCTCGGTTTCGGCTTGCGACCCGGGACGATGGTCTTGGGGCCAGCCTTGATCCTGGCCACCGCCTTGTCGCGCGCTTGCGCCTCGGCCGATTTCGGGTCGCCGTCGAGCCACTTGCCGTGTTTGATGACTTCGTTGACCCGCCCCTGGTTGACCCCGACCTTGAAGGCGATCTCCTGTTGCGTCATGCCGGTCGAGCCATGAAGCTCCAGAATGCGCCGCGCGAGTTCCGGCGTCATCTTCTGTCCCGTGAGGCGCCGCGCGGGTGCGACGGCCGAACGCCTCGAACGGTCGCGTTCCTTCAGTGTCTCCAAGATCGCCAGCGCCATCTGCATGCCCTGTTCCCGCAGGGCTTCTTCGAATTCCTTCAGGGTCGCCATTTGAATGTTCCGCAGTTAAGTGGCCTGCAGCGACAATCGGAAATGTTCCTGATTTGTTCAATTCTTATCCACAGGTTATCCACAGGTAATCTCAGAATCGGACAGGCTCGCTTGACGAGTCCGCGTGTCCTTGGCGCACTCCTGATCGACGGAGACTCGCATGCTGATCGCCCAAATTTCGGATCCACACGTGCGACCACGTGGGCACCTCTACGAGGGGCTGGTCGATTCGAACACGATGTTCGCGGCCGCCATCGCACACCTCGCGACCCTATCGACGCAACCCGATGTCGTCGTCTTGACCGGCGATGTCGTGGACCGGGGCCTCGCAGCCGAATACGATAGGGCGCGCGAGCTTCTCGCCCATTTGTCCTTGCCGCTCTTCGTCCTGCCGGGCAACCATGACGAACGGGAAGGCTTTCGCCGGGCCTTCGCGGACCATGCCTACCTGCCCGCTTCGGGTCCGCTGCATTTCGTGACCGAAGATGCAGGCCCGGTGCGGATCGTCGGGCTCGACGTCACCGTGCCGGGACATCACCATGGTTTGATGGATGAGGCCGCCGCGGAGTGGCTTGAAGCGGTCCTGGCACGAGCGCCCGATCGTCCGACGCTGCTCCTCATGCACCAACCGCCCTTCATCACCGGCGTGCCTTACCTCGACGCCTATCTGTGCCGGGATGGCCACCGCCTCGCGTCCCTGATCGCGCGCTATCCCAACGTGCAATGCATCGCTTGCGGCCATGTCCATCGCTTCATGGCGCTTCGCTTCGCCGGCACGCTGCTCTGCACGGCGCCCAGCACCACGACCGCGATCGCATTGCGCTTCGATCCGCAAGCCGCACCTGCGTCCCATATCGAGCCGCCGGGCCTGTTGCTGCATCGCTGGACACCCGACACGGGCATCGTCTCGCATCTCGTTCCGATCGGCGCCTTCCCCGGTCCGCTGCCGATCGGCTAATCACATGGATCTGGAACCCCGCTCGGGACAGCCGCTGAATCATTTTTCGCTTGATCGGTTGTCCATCGACGGTATGGAACCGCTAGGATCGCTACTGACTCGTCGATGTAGGGTGCTCGACCCCAGGCGATGCCGTTCAGCTTAAGAAATTAGCAAGCAGACTGACGGTCGATAAAGTCGGAACACTATCCTTGAGGAGCGTGCCAATCTGCCTCTATCTCAGCAGCGGACTTCTCCAGGTGCACTCGCTGACTAACATGTGAGACCCACACCATCGGAATGTAATGGTGCTCGCCATCGGGCGAGGTATTCTTCGCGAGCTTGATGGTATCGGCACCGTCCATGTGGTCAACTGTACCGACCTTGGTGCCGTCAGATGCGATCACATCCATGTGGGGCATCACCGTTCCGGTATCGCCGCCTTCGGCAATGCCGTTATTGCGCGGTCCTGGAACATGGCATCGGTGGCGCTAACGACGCGATCGACCGGCTGGCGATCAACGTGAACGCTCTCTGTGTGGAGCGAAACCTGCTCGTTAACTGCCGTTTCCATCATGTAGCTGCGGACGCGTAGGCGGCGGTGGCTGACCTCACGCTTGCCGACCTGCAGACTCTCCGTGACGACCTAGACGACGTCGCTCACGAAGGCGTCAGTCGACGGCTCGGCCGCAGGTTGGGTCGATTGATAGGGACGGCCGTTGCGGCGCAGGCGGGCGGCCACAAGAGCAGAGACCACCTCGGCGGCGGGGCGGAGCCGAGCGAGGTTCGCGTCCGTCATGGGAGGATTGTCGGCGTCGAACTCAACGGAAGTCACGCCTCGGTCGACGAATTTCGCAAATCGTGCGCGAGCGGCAGCTCGCGCAGCAAGGACCTCGGCACTTTCCTGGTCACTGAGTCGCTCGACAGTCTTAAAAGGTCCGGACATGATATCGCCTCTCGCGCTTCTCGGCCTTTCTCAGGCTGATCGCATGGTGTGGGCCAGAGCCGCAGCCTCCTTGGCCTTGGCGGCGCGACGCCGGGCGTGGAGGATAAACTCGGTGTAGCCGTTGGGCTGCACCCGGCCCTTGAACACGAGGTCGGACGCGGCCGCGAAAGCCTCGCCGGCGAAGCTCGGCGCCATGGGACGATAGTCCGGGTCGCCGGCGTTCTGCCGGTCGACCACGGCAGCCATGCGTTTCAAGGTCTCGGTCACCTGGGCTTCCGTGACGATGCCGTGTTCGAGCCAGTTGGCGACATGCTGGCTCGAAATGCGCAGCGTGGCACGGTCTTCCATCAGGCCGACGTCGTGGATATCGGGGACCTTGGAGCAGCCGATCCCGGCGTCGACCCAGCGCACCACATAGCCCAGAATGCCCTGGAGGTTGTTGTCGAGCTCCTGCTGCACGGCGTCCGGCGCCCAGTTCGAGTTCGAGACGGGGATCGTCAGGAGATCCTCGATCCGGGCTGGCGCGCGGGTCGCGAGTTCCTTCTGCCGCGCCGAAACGTCGACCTCATGATAGTGGAGGGCGTGCAGGGTCGCGGCCGTCGGCGACGGTACCCAGGCGGTCGTGGCGCCGGAGCGCGGGTGGCCACCCTTCTGGGCCAGCATGTCGGCCATCCGGTCGGGCGCGGCCCACATCCCCTTGCCGATCTGGGCGCGGCCCGGCAGGCCGAGGCTCAGGCCCACGTCGACGTTGTTGTCCTCGTAGGCCTTGATCCAGGCGGTGTTCTTCATGTCGTTCTTGCGGACCACCGGCCCGGCCTCCATCGATGTGTGGATCTCGTCGCCGGTGCGGTCGAGGAAGCCCGTGTTGATGAAGACGACGCGTTCGGCAGCCGCCGAAATGGCCTGCGCGAGGTTGGCCGACGTGCGCCGCTCCTCGTCCATGATACCCATCTTGACGCTGTTCCTGGGAAGGCCGGCGAGGTCCTCGACACGCCCGAAAAGCTCGTTGGTGAGCGCCACTTCGGCGGCGCCATGCATCTTCGGCTTGACGATATAGATCGAGCCTTCCCGACTGTTGCGGGTGCCGTGGCCCGGCGCGAGATCGGCTTTGGCGATCAGGACGCTGATCGCGGCATCGAGGAACCCCTCCGGCGTCTCGGCCCCGTCGCGCGTCACGATATCGGTGAACATGTGATGGCCGACGTTGCGGATCAGCATGAGGCTGCGGCCCGGCACCGTGACGTCGCCCCCTGAAGGGGCCGTATAGGTTCGGTCGGGGTTCATGCGGCGCTCGACCGTCGTGCCGCCCTTGGGGAACGACGCCTTGAGCGTCCCGGCAACGAGGCCGAGCCAGTTGCGGTAGAGCGCGACCTTGTCGTCCGCGTCCACCACGGAGACGCTGTCCTCCATGTCCATGATGGTCGAGACGGCGGATTCGAGCACGACGTCGGCGAGGCCGGCGGCGTCGCCCCGGCCGACCGGGCTTTCGCGATCGAAGACGAGCTCGATCCCGAGGCCGTTGTGGCGCAGCAGCACCGTCTTCGGAGCCTCGGACGGGCCGGTGAAGCCGACGAGCGCATCCGGTGCGGCGAGCGCCACCGTGCGGCCGCCCGTCAGCGTGGCGCGGACGGCTGCATCGACGATCCCGAGCCCGGACAGGTCGGCATAGGAAGCGCCGGCGAGCGGCACGGCGCTGTCGAGAAAGGCTTTGGCCTTGGCGATGACGGCCGCGCCGCGGGCCTTGTTGTAACCCTTGCCGCCGCGCGCCGCCTCACCCTCGTCCGCGATGGCGTCGGTGCCGTAGAGCGCATCGTAAAGGCTGCCCCATCGGGCGTTGGCGGCATTGAGCGCGTAGCGGGCGTTCGACATCGGGACGACGAGCTGCGGCCCGGCCATGCGGGCGATCTCGTCGTCGACCCCCGCCGTGGCGACGTTGCGCGTCGGTGTGTCGGCCGACAGATAGCCGATATCGCGCAGAAAGCCGAGGTAATGGGCGGGGTCGATCGGCTGGCCGCGGCGGCTCTTATGATAGTGGTCGACCTTCGCTTGCAGGTCGTCGCGCTGGGCCAGAAGCTTCTCGAGCCGTGGGCCGAGGTCGCGCAAGAGGTCCGCGTAACCCGTCCAGAACCGGTCGGACGTCACGCGGGCGCCGGGAAAGACCTCTGTTGCGAGGAAGCGCTGAAGCGGTTCGGCGATGCTCAGCCCCGCGACGTCCACCCTGTCCATGTCAACCTCCAGCATTGTTGGGCCTCATGTGCCGCGGGCGCCGCCGCATGGCTAGGGGCAGGGCGCTTTTAAGGGCCTGCCGATGCCGCCTCGGATGTCCTTATCACCGCCCCGGCAGGGTCACCTCGGCGAATCCGGCCGCCGCCATGCGGAGGTGGACCTTGTTCTGGAAGCTCGCGTCCTGGCGCTGCGCCATGAGGCCCACGTTGTCGGCCACCGCGTCGCAGAGGGCCTCCACCCAAGCCCGCTCGCCCTTGCCGAAATCGTTGAGCACGAAGCCGAGCACCTGAGCCTTGTCGCCGGGATGGCCGATGCCGAGCCGGATCCGGCGGTAGTCGTTGCCGAGATGGGCCGAGATGGAGCGCAGACCGTTGTGGCCGGCATTGCCGCCGCCCGCCTTGACCCTGAGCTTGCCGGGCGCGAGGTCGAGCTCATCGTGGAGCACGGCGATGTCGTCCGGGCCGATCTTGAAGAAATGCGCCGCGGCGCCGACCGCCTGGCCGCTGTCGTTCATGAAGGTGGCGGGTTTCAGCAGGACGAGCTTTTCGCCCGCGATCGTGACGTCGGCCGCGAGCCCGGAAAAGCGGCTGCGGAACGGCGACGCCCGATGGGCTCGCGCGATCGCGTCGATCGCCATGAAGCCGATATTGTGCCGGTTGCCGGCATACTGGGCGCCGGGATTGCCGAGTCCGACGAGGAGCAGCATGGCGGAAACCGGAAGTTGGAACAGCGAACGCCCGCCGAAGCGGGCGTCGCCGGATCGATACGAAAGCCGCGAGCCTTACTTCTTCGGCGCGGCCTTGGCGGCGGGCGCCGCTTTGGCAGGGGCTGCCTTCGGCGCCTTGCCGCCCTTGGCACCGGCGGCGGCCTTGACGGCGGCGGCCTGAGCGGCGGCAGCGTCGTCGGCATTGGCTTCGGCAAGGCCCGAGGGCGCCACGATGGTCGCGACCGTGAAGTCCCGGTCACGCTGGACCGGGACGCTGCCCTCCGGGATCTCGCAGGCCGATATGTGCAGGGATCCGTTGATGTCCAGCCCGGCGAGGTTGCCGATGATCGACTCCGGGATGGCATCCGCCGGCACCAGCATCTCGACCGTATGGCGGACGATGTTCAGCGTGCCGCCGCGCTTGATGCCGGGAGCCTGATCGAGGTTGACGAGATGGACCGGGATTTCGAGGCGCAGCTTCGACCCCGGGCGCAGCCGCAGGAAGTCGACGTGGACGGGCGTGTCCTTGACGCGGTCGAGCTGGTAGTCGCGCGGGATCACCCGCTCCTTGCGGCCCTCGATGTCGATCTCGAAGATCGTGGTGAGGAAATGGCCTGCATAGATCTGCTTATGCGTCTCGCGGTGATCGAGCGAAATCGGCTCGGCGGCGTCGCCGCCCCCGTAGATCACGGCGGGCACGCGTCCTTCGCGGCGTACGCTGCGGGCGGCCCCCTTGCCTGTCCCGCTGCGGACCGCGGCGGCGAGGGTCTTGGTCGCTGCCATGGGTCTGGTCCTTCAAAACGAAACGGCCGCCCGATGCGGCCGTTCTCACGCGCTCACGCCTCCAAGGGTGTCGGACGAGCGCGACGCGCGTCATACGCGCTGAGCCACGAGATGGCAAGGGAAGCGTCCTCGTGGCGCCGTCGAAGTCGCTTGATGTGTTTCCATCAATTCAGTGCGTTTGGCGGAGTGCATTTCCATTTACGCCCCGAGGTCGATCTGTTTTCGTAGGCACGTTCCATAGAGACAAAAAAACGGGACGAAAATTCCAGGGAGGATTCAATGAAGGCGCTTTCCCGTCTTGCCGCTGCTTGCCTGACCTCGGCGGTTGCCGCCGTCCCGCTGGCCGCAACGGTTGCCCATGCCGATGGGGCCAAGGTCGTCGTCGTCGGGGGCAAGGCGGACGACTTGTTCTTTGCCAAGATCAAGAAGGGGATCGACGACGCAGCTCTGGTGGTCAAGGCGCACGGCGGCTCGGTGACCTATCTTCAGCTCCAGACCTACGACAATATCGGTGGCGACGCCGCCAACCTGATCCGAACCGCGATCAGCCAGCACCCCAGCATCATCGCCGCACCGGACTGGGTCGCCGATACCGAAGATGAGGCCTATAAGGCCGCCCTTGCGGCGCACATCCCCATCCTGCTTTACAATGCCGGCGGCGCGGAGAAAGCCAAAGAGCTCGGAGCCGTCAACTTCATCGGCAATGAGGAAAACATTGCCGGTTTGGCGGGTGGTGAGTACTTCGGTACACATGGCGCGAGAAATGTCATCTGCGTCAATACTGTTCCCGGCGCTGGCAACCTCGAGGCCCGTTGCCAAGGCATTGCCGACGGCATCGCCAAGCAGGGTGGCAAATCGAAAGAGTTGCCACTGCCGGCCTCGAGCTTCGGCAACCCGACCGCAGTCGCCGAGGCCATCAAGGCGACGCTGCTGAAGGACCATACGATCGATGGTGTGGTCGCGGTCGGGGCAGCCGACGCCAACAGCATCGCCAACGGCATCCAGCAGGCTGGTCTCACAGCCAAGGTCAAGCTCGGGGCGTTCGACATGGACGAAACCAATCTCGACCGCATCAAGGACGGAACGCAGTTGTTCGCGATCGACCAACAGCCCTGGCTGCAAGGTTTCCTGGCTGTGTCCCTGTCGGACGCCTACGCCAACTACGGACTGGAAGTCGCTTCGGCTCCGATTCTGACCGGACCCGGCATCGTCGACTCGTCGAATATCGACACAACCCTTGCCGGCGCAAAAGCCGGCTACCGGTAGCCCTTCTCGACGTGGTGTCCGGCCCCCGGCCCGTCCGAGGGTCGGACAACATCTGACCGGCTGCCCCGAGCCGGTCGCGGCGCGTTCTCGCAATGCTCGAGCCACCCCTCCGGATATCGCCATGAACGATCAGCCTCGACGCCTGGCATTTGGTAGCCTCTTGCGGCGACCCGAGACAGGCTCGTTCCTCGGCCTCGTGGCCGTTTTCGTATTCTTCGCGGTATTCGGAGGCGACAATTTCGTCTCGGTCACGGGCGCCGCGAGCTGGCTCAATGTCGCCGCCTCGCTTGGCATCGTCGCGATCCCGATTGGGCTGTTGATGATCGCCGGGGAACTCGACATCTCGATCGGGTCGATGATCCCGGCCGGATCCATGACCATCGCGATCGTGTCCGGACATTTCCATGCGCCAACCTCCATCGGGATCATGGCCGCGCTCGCCCTTGGGGCGCTCGTCGGCTTCATCAATGGCGTGCTCGTGATCCGCACGGCCGTTCCGTCTTTGATCGTCACTTTGGGGACGCTCTTCGCCGTGGCCGGTCTTACGCTTGGGCTCTCGGTCATCCTGACCGGGACCACGAGCGTCGCCCTTACGTCCTCGCCCGAGGCAAAGTGGCTGCTGGGTCACTTCATCGCCGGTATCGTGCAGGTCACGCTCTTCTGGTGGATCGGCATCGCACTCGTCTTCGGCTTCGTCCTCCACTATTCCCGTTACGGGAATTGGATCCTCGCCATGGGCGGGGACAAGGTCAGCGCGCGCAATGCGGGGATCCCGACCGAACGAATGACTATTCTGCTGTTCGTGTGCAGCGGCTTGTGCGCGGCCTTCGTGGGCCTGTCCCAGGCGATCCTCTACAACAGCGCGCAGGTGTCGGCTGGGCAATCCTATATCTTCAACGCCATTGTCGCGGTGGTGGTCGGAGGCGTGCTGCTCACCGGCGGGTACGGCTCCGTCGTCGGCATCGTGTTGGGCACGCTGACTTACGCGATCGTCAATCAGGGCATCTACTACACCGGTTTCGACGCCAACTGGGCCAGCCTGATCATAGGAGTCATGCTGCTTCTCGCCGTCCTCATGAATAACACCTTCCGAAAAATGGCGTTGACTTACTCTCCCATCAAAGTGAAGGCCTGAATGACCAAGCCTCTACTGAAGCTGAACAATGTCAGCAAGTCGTTCGGGCCCGTCGACGTTCTCCACGACATTTCGCTCGAAGTTCGTCCGAGCGAGGTCTTGTGCTTGCTCGGCGACAATGGTGCCGGTAAATCGACGCTGATCAAAGTCCTTTCCGGCGTGCACAAGCCGACCTCGGGCACCGTGGAGATGCACGGCAAGGTCGTCGAGTTCAACAGTCCGCGCGACGCCAGCCATAGCGGCATCGCAACCGTCCATCAGTTCGGTGGGACGTTCGCGCTCATGAGCATCGGACGCTCTTTCTTCGTGGGCGAGGAGCCGACGAAGGGCTGGGGTCCCTTCAAGGTCCTTGATCGCAAGCGGGCCAATGCCATCGCGGTCCAGGCGGTGCGCGAACTCGGCATCACGCGCATCACCGACGGCGATCGCCTCGTCGGCGGTCTTTCCGGGGGCGAGCGTCAAGCCCTGGCGATCGCCCGAGCCGTCCATTTCGGCGCCAGCGTCTTGATCCTGGACGAGCCCACGGCTGCGCTCGGCGTCAAGGAGGCGGCCCACGTCTTGCGCATCGTGCTGCAGGCGCGCCAGAAAGGCATCGCGGTGATCTTCATCACGCACAACGTCGTCCATGCCCTCACGGTCGGGGATCATTTCGCCGTCCTGATCAAGGGCGCCAAAGCGGCGGACTTCCGCAAGGGGGAGAAGACCCGCGAGGAGGTCACCGACCTCATGGCGGGTGGCGAGCAAATGGCCGAGCTCGAAGCTGAGATCGAGGCCTATCAGGCGACCCATGAGGGTCACTCGCCAGCCGTGACGTGACGGCAATGAAATGCGACGAGCGGCCCCGCCCGCTAGACAGGTCGGCGGCGCGGTTGCATGTCTCCGACCTGCGCTGGTTTATGGACCGGGAGCGTCCGATAAAACCTCCCGTTTGGGAAGAAGCGGCGCATGACGGGAGACCAGGGCGGCAAGGGGCAACGGCGGTCCAAGCTCGGCGATGTCGCGACGCTCGCCGGTGTCGGCATCGCAACGGTCGACCGTGTCCTGAACGAGCGGGGCGGCGTCAGCCCCGAGACGGCGCGGCGCGTCGTACAAGCCGCGCGCAAACTCGATCTGAAGCGGACCCTGCCTCTCTCGCACCAAAGAGGGCTGCGCTTCGAGGTCCTGCTCACCCGGCCGGAACTGCCGCTCATCGAACGCATGAGCCGGACATTCGCGAATCTGGCCGGAACTCTCGATCACTCGATCGTCATCCAACGCAGCATTCTCGAGGACGACCGGCCGACGCGTCTGGCCGAACGGCTGCGGGCGACCGAGGCCAATGCCGTAATTCTCTATGCGCAAGAGGATCCGACGATCCACGACGCCATTGCGGATCGCGCAAAGGCCGGCGTGCCCGTCGTGACGCTCATTTCGGATGTCCCCGCAGCTCCACGGCTCGCTTACGCGGGGATCGATCAATACGCCGCAGGGCGAACCGCGGGCTTTTACGTCGCGCGCATGGCGCCTCCGGGTCCCGTCGTTGTGGTCTGCAACCATCATAGCTACCGATCGCATGCGGAACGCGTCGAGGGGTTCCGGGCCGCACTCGACCAGCAAGCGACTGGCGTCGTCATCGCCGAGATCATCGAGGGCGGCGACCAGGCCCTCCTGTCGGAGCGCCTGCTGACCGCGGCGGTGCGGCGACACCCCGGCGTCGTCGCGCTCTACGATGCGGGCGCGGCCCACAAGGCGATCGAGGCCGTTCTGCGCGCCATGCAGCGCCCAGTCGTCTTTGTTGGCCACGAACTGACCCCTCACACAAAAGCGATGATGAAGAGCGGGCTCATGTCCCTGATCATCGACCAGAACCCGGAGCGTCAGGCCCGCTACGCGATCGACGTCCTGTTGCATCGATTCGGGCGCGAGACGGTGAGCGGCATCACCAACCGACCGACCGGCAACGCGCCGTTCACCCTGCACGGCCCCTACAATCTCGATCCGTAGGTCGCCGGCACCCAGCACAGCCGATCGGAAACCATCATGGAACCGCAAGACGAGATCGGGCCACAGTCTTATTGAGCAGTCCAAGGAGCCGGCTGCGTGATCCAGCCACCGTTGCCTTAGGGCTCCGCCATCTGGAAACGCGAACCCAGGAGATCTGTCATGGATGACGCCCTGTACGGGAAGCGCAACAAGCGCGGCGATTGGGCTCCGAATGCAAAGCTCACCAGCGCGCCCCTGTTCGATTGGCCTGCAAAGCCGCTCGAAACGCTCAGATGGTTCGTGACCGGCTATATCGCGCCCTGGAACGCCATCTACGCTCTAATCTCCCTCGGCTGCTGGCTCTATCTCACGCCATCCATGGCCTCGATGCAGCATTTTGCGCCAGGCTGGATCGCCTTTCTGCTGGTCCGCAACGCATTGCTCGTCGCGATCATCACCGGTGCCTGGCATCTGCGTCTTTATCGCCAGCAGCGGCAGGGCACGAGCTTCAAGTACAACGGGCAATGGCCGTCGACCAACAACAGCTCTTTCCTGTTCAAGCGGCAAAACATCGACAACGTCATCTGGACCTTCGCCAGCGCCATCCCGATCTGGACGGCCTATGAGGTCGTGATCTACTGGCTTTTCGCGAACCACTACGTGCCTTACCTGAGCTGGCAGGCTCACCCGATCTATTGCACGGTCATACTTCTGCTGATCCCGGCGTTCCGCGAAGTCCATTTCTACCTCGTCCATCGCATGATCCATTGGCCGCCGCTCTACCGCACCGTCCACACGCTGCATCATAACAACGTCAATCCCGGTCCGTGGTCGGGTCTCGCCATGCACCCCGTCGAGCACCTGTTATATTTCTCCGGCGCCCTGATCCACCTGATCGTTCCCTCGCACCCCTTCCACGCCGCATTTCACCTGATGCATGCGGCCGTCACGCCGGCACAGGGGCATGTGGGCTTCGACAAGGTCGTGGTCGGCGAAGACTCGCATTTCGACACGCATGCCTTTGCGCATTATCTCCATCACAAATACTTCGAGTGTAACTACGCGGACGGCGCCATTCCGCTGGACAGGTGGTTCGGCACCTTCCACGACGGCACCAAGGAAAGCCAGGAGGCCATGGACAAGCGCTTCATGGCCAAGGCCGCCGAGGCGAATGCGAAGAAGGCCGCCTGATAGGGCATACCCGTTTTGGGTCGAACAGGCATGCCGTCATGAAATACAGGAGTTTCGCCCGAACCGACTGGCAGGTGAGCGAGATCGGGTTCGGGGCGTGGCAGCTCGGCGGCAGCTGGGGAACAGTCGACGACCTGGAGTCCCTCCGGACCCTCCATTACGCCTTCGAGAAAGGTGTCAATTTCGTCGACACAGCGGAGCTCTACGGCAACGGTCACAGCGAGGCCGTGATCGGCGAAGCGCTCCGGCAGTGGCGCGGCGGTCGCATCTACGTCGCAACCAAGGTACAGCCGACCGCGTGGCCGGAGGCATCGCATGACGATCCGCCCATGCGGGGCCGCTACCCCGCGTGGCACCTTCGCGGCGCCATCGAGGCGTCGCTCCGCCGGCTCGGCGTCGAGCGGATCGATCTGTTTCAGTTGCACTGTTGGGTCGCCGACGGATCGCAGGCCCTCGACTGGCTCGAAACCCTGAACGCGCTCCGCCAGGACGGCAAGGTCGACCAGATCGGCGTGTCGATCCGTGACTACAGGCCCGAGGAGGGCGTCGACATCGCCCGCTTCGGCCTGGTGAACGCCATTCAAGTCATCTTCAACATGTTCGAGCAGGTCTCGAGCGAGGCGCTGCTGCCGGCTGCGGCCAAGTCCTCGACAGCCGTGATCGCCCGCGTGCCGCTGGATTCGGGCTCTCTCGCCGGCCATTGGACGGAGGACAGCTATGCCGAGATGGAGCCGGGCTCGGTCCCGCATACTCTGTTCCGCGGAGCACGGTTCGGGGAGACGCTGGCTCGGGTCCGTGCCTTGAAGGCGCTTTGCGCACCGTATTATCCAACGCTGGCCGAGGCCGCCATGCGCTACGTCCTCAGTGACCCCGCCGTTACCACGCTGATCCCCGGCATGAAGACGATCGCGGAAGTCGACATGAATGTCTCTTGCTCCGATGGCGCCCCCTTCCCCGATGCTCTTGCGGCCGCGCTGCCGGCGCACGCGTTCCATCGCGCTCCCGACTTCTACAAGGGAGCGTGAGCATGGCGGGCGAGGTCCGGATCGAGCGGCTCCTGCCCCGGGACGCAGAGTCCGCGGTGGCCGCAAGGCCCGTCGTCTACCTGCCGCTCGGCACCTACGAATGGCATGGCCAGCACCTGCCGGTCGGGCTCGATGCGCTCACGGCCCATGGCGTCTGCGGCCACGCCGCCCGCCGCGACGGCGGGCTCGTCTGTCCGCCGCTGTACTACGGCACGGGAGGCGGCCATGCGCTCTACCGCTGGACCGTGATGATGGACGACGACGCAGCGATCGCGGGTTTGCTCGTCAAGACCTTTCATCGGATGCAGGCGTTCGGCATCCGTCTCCTGATCCTGTTCTCGGGCCACTTCGCCCCTGCACAGCTTGCCATGATTGCGCGTCTGGCCGACGACTGGAACCGCGACGGGCCTTCGCTCCGGGTCCTGGCGCTGGCCGTCAACATGGTACCAGCTCTGCCGCTCGGCCCCGATCACGCGGCCATCTTCGAGACCACGCTGCTCCACGCCCTGCACCCCGAACTCGTCGAGATCGATCGGCTGCCGCCCCTGACGGTCGAGCCGCCGGAAACCGACCCCTTCGGCGAGCAACGGCACGACCCCGAGCACCCGCTCTACGGCATTTTTGGACCCGATCCGCGCCACTTCGACCCCGCGGGTTCTGCGGCGCTCCTCGATGCGATGGTCGGCTGGCTGGTCGGGCAGGTTCACCGCACTCTGGCGCTGTAAGGCAGAGGTCCTGGCCGAACGACGTCAACCGGAGAACGACATGACGGTGCGGATCCTGTGCCTGGCCTTGGCGATCGTCGCCGCGTCTCGCGCCAACGCCATAGCGGCTGCGTTCGCCGGACAACCCAAGATCGCGCCGCAGGACTGGCACGATACGAAGTGCTCGCGCTACAGGAAAGCCTGGGCAGAGGTCCTGGCGCGAGAGGGGACGCAGGGTCTCGGCAAGGATTTCCTCGCCCGGCACGAGGCCTTCCTGGCCTCGAACTGCACCAGGAGGTCCGACGTCTGCCCGCGATCCCCGGAGGAACTGAAGCTCGCCAACATCATGGTCGTCAGGTCGATGAACTTCGGGGCCGCGAGTACCTTTGTGCCGTTCTATTGCCGTTGACAAGGTCGACGTGCCGCGTTTTCGACGACACAGAGGATCGCGCCCGGCAGAGAGACCCGACAAGCCCTCGGATTGGCCACGGCGGACCCGGACGAGTGTCGTCACCGTCCGTTGACAGCGTCAGCGATGCATTCCTATGATCCGAGTGTCTCTCCGTGAGGCGTGGAAACCGGTGAGAACCCGGTACGGTCGCGCCACTGTTACCGGCCCGCGCCGCGGCGCGGGGCCGAAAGTCAGACCTCCCTCATGGTCACTTAGGCTTCGAACGGGACGCGAAATCCCAGGAGATCGATCATGGTAACCGCTGCTTTCGCGCCCGCCGCACGGCCGGTCGCGCTTCCCCTCCGCGACGTCCTCCCTTGGGCGATCTTCGGCCTTTTCCTTCTGGCTGCCGTCTATTTCGTCGGTGCGGAAGAGGGCGCGACGTCGCTCGTCAAAGGAATGTACGTGCACGAGTTCGTGCATGACGGCCGCCACCTCCTCGGGTTTCCCTGTCACTGAAGGGCGCCTGGCATGGTCGGAAGACTCCTGGTGCGCGGGATGCTGGTCGGCATCCTGGCGGGCCTGCTCTCGTTCGCCTTCCTGAAGGTCGTCGGCGAACCCCAGGTCGACCGCGCCGTCTCGTTCGAGACTCAAATGGACGAGGCCAGGGACAAGGCGAAAGCCGACGAGGCGATGGCCAAAGGCATGGCGATGCCGAAGGAAGACCCGAAGCCCCAGCTGGTGAGCCGGCAGGTCCAGGCCGGGCTCGGCTTGTTCACCGGCGTCGAGGTCTATTGCGTGGCGTTCGGCGGCCTCTTCGCGCTGGCCTTCGCCGTCTGCTATGGGCGTGTCGGCGGCCTCGGCCCGCGCGCCTCCTCCGCGGCGCTGTCGGCGGCTGGCTTCGTGTCGGTCTATGTCGTCCCGACCCTCAAATATCCGGCGAACCCGCCTTCGGTCGGCGACCCCGAGACGATCGGCATCCGCACGGGCCTCTACTTCAGCATGATCGCCATCTCGTTGATCGCCATGGTGGCAAGCGGCAAGCTGCGCCTGTCGCTGATCGACCGCCTCGGCGGCTGGAACGCGGCGCTCGTCGCGGGCGGCTTCTACATCGCAGCCGTACTGATGGCGGGGTTGTTGCTGCCCGGTATCGACGAAGTCCCGGACGCGTTTCCGGCCGTGGTTCTGTGGAAGTTCCGGGTGGCGTCGCTCGGGGCCCAGCTGATCATGTGGGCTTCCATCGGCCTGCTGTTCGGGACGCTTGCCGAACGCCTGCTGGTCCCGCGCGTGCTCGGAAGGTCCGGCCGTGTCGTGGTTGCGGTCTGAGGTGACGCGGCAGCGCGGGTCGGGGTGATCCTGTCGGGGTGGCCAACGAAGTCGGCCGACGCTCAGGCCGTGGATCGGGATCCACCGATCACGGCCTGAGCCTCTTCAAGCGCTCTCGGCCAGCACGGCCTGCCGCTCGAACAGGGCGCGGTAAGCCCCGTCAGGACGCTGTAGCAGGTCCGCATGCGCGCCATCCTCGACGATGCGGCCCCGGTCGAAGACCAGGATCCGATCGAGCGCCCGCACGGTCGATAGGCGATGCGCCACCACGATCGCGGTGCGCCCGGCCATCAGCCGCTGCATCGCCTCCTGAACCAGCCCTTCCGATTCGGAATCGAGGCTCGAGGTCGCCTCGTCGAGGATCAGGATCGGAGCGTCGGCCAGGAAGGCGCGGGCCAGCGCGATCCGCTGGCGTTCGCCGCCCGAGAGCTTGACCCCGCGCTCCCCGACCAAGGTCGCATAGCCCTTGGGCAACCGAGCGACGAACTCGTGCGCGTTGGCGAGCCGTGCCGCGTGCTCGATTGCGTCAGGCGTCGCACCCGGCCGGCCATAGGCGATGTTCTCGGCCAGCGAGCGATGGAACAGGACCGGCTCCTGCGGCACGATCGCGACCTGGGCCCGCAGGGATCCCTGCGTGGCCAGGGCCACGTCCTGCCCATCGATCAGGATATGCCCACCCGTCACGTCGTAGAGCCGTTGGATCAGCTTGACGAAGGTCGTCTTGCCGGATCCGGAGCGCCCGACGAGGCCGACCCTCTGGCCTGGCGGGATCACCACCTCGAGCGAGCGGTAGAGCGGCGTGGGATGTCCCGCGTAATGGAACGTGACAGCGTCGAACCGCACCTCACCCCCGCGCACGACGAGCGGAGACGCATCCACCCGGTCCTCGACCCCGAGAGGCTCGGCGTAGAGATCGACGAGGTCCTGCATTTCGTTCACCCCGCGCTGCAGCCGGTTGATCTGCCCGCCGATGTCGCGCAGGTAGCCATGCACCACGAAGTAGGTGGTGAGCACGTAGGCGACGTCTCCCGGTGTCGCCTGTGCGACCCACCAGAGCCACAGCGCCACGCCGACGATCGCGGTCCGGAACCCGAGCAGGATCGCGAGCTGGCCCGTGCCGCTCCAGGTGACGCGCAGCCACGTCCGCCGCGTGCGGCGCTGCCATTTCCGCAGCACGCGGTCGAGACGCGCCTCCTCGCGGGTCTCCGCGCTGAAGGCCTTCACCACGGCGTTGTTGCCGATCGCGTCGCTGAGCGCACCGCCGATGCGGGTGTCGAGCGCGTTCGAGAGCTGGGCCGACGGCGCCACCACGGTGATGGCCAGGGTCGCGGCAGCCGAGACATAGACCAGCGTGCCGACGCCGATCACCACGCCCAGCCCCGGCCAGCGGTGTCCGAGCACCGCCATGGTGCCGACCAGCACCACGAGCGAGGGCAGGAACGACAGGAGCAGCGTGTCGTTGAGTTCGTCGAGCGCCCACATGCCGCGCGAGATCTTGCGCACGGTCGAGCCCGCGAAGGTGCTGGCGTGCCACTCGGTGGAGAGGCGCTGGACGCGAGCGAAGCCGTTCCGCGCAATGTCGCCCATCGTCCGCAAGGTCAGCGGGACGACGAGGCTCCAGGCCATGTGGCGCAGCATCAGGGCCGCGAAGCTCAACGCCGTCATGGCCGCGAAGGCCGGCAGTGCCACATGCAGCGCTGCGGTGCGTTCGGCGACGTCCAGCGCGTCGACCAGCCGGCCGGCATAGAAGGGCAGGAACACGTCGGCGAGCGTCGACAGCGTGATGGCGGCCGAAAGGCTTGCCACCAGGCCGGGGCGGTTGCGCCAGCCACCGATGACGAAGATCAGGACCTTGCGGAGACCCTCCGCGCGGCGGAACGAGGCGACGGGCATGACGATGTCCGGCACGAAGCGCCGGCTCCGATCGACGTGACGAACCAACGAATGATGTCACGCGAGACGATGGGGAGAGGTGTGAAAGCCTCGGCGTCCGTCAGGAGGCTCAGGCGTCGAGCGCGACCTAGTGGCGGTCAGTCGGGAGTTTCAGCAATGTATTCGACATGCGACCTCCCTCATGCTCGAGCAACACCTGAAAAGCTCATATCAGCAGAGCTTATGGATTTCAATCCCTCGTGCTGGAAAGAACAGCACTACTTCTGAGTTGCGGATCCGAGATCCCGCCTCATCAGGACTGCTGGCTGGCCTTTCCGCTCGAACCGTTCGA
>CAXUOD010000058.1:22047-25541 GCA_964252585.1 uncultured Lichenihabitans sp.
GCGACGAAGATGTTGGTGTGCAACGATTCGACCTGCGACCTGCTCAGGCGTCAAGCTAACAAGTCGCGACAGTTGAGGTCGTCGATGGCCAAGAACGCGCGTTCGAGGTTATTCCACCAAACACGGGCAGGCACGTTGAAGGCTTCTTGCCAGATGGGCCTCGTGATCTGCCAAAGCACTGACCAACGGTAATCCTCGTCGAGCGTCGGCCGATCGTAACCGGAGACACCCTGCGCCAGGAGAGTCGCGTGATAGCGGTCAAGCAAGGCCTTCTCCATCCGACGGCGCCGATCGGGGTACCAGTGCATCGCCATCATATAGGCGAGGTCGTCAGTCGCGATTCCAAGGCTCCAGTCTTCCCAGTCGAGGAGCAGAGCGGCGTCGTCGCCGTTGCGCGGCACGAAGGCGTTCCAAACATGCGCGTCGCCATGGACGATCGTGAGATTGCGGCCCTGAAGACGCGCCAGACGATCCGGAGCTCGATCGATCACTTGGGACAGGAGGTCGCCTCGGGCAGGCGGCAGGAGATCGGCGTAGCGCGCCTTGAAGCGCTCCCAAAGTCGGGTAAGATCCTGTTGCCAGCGTCTCAAGTCGTCCGCGCCGCAGACCTGACCGATCGACCGACCGAGACGCGGATCGTCCCACCACGCCGCATGGAAGCGAGCCAGCACCTGCACAATGCTCCCGCATTGCTCTGTGGTCGGCGGGAGGGGCCACTCGGTTGCGATGACATGGGTGTCGGTCAAATCCTCGAGCAGAAGCGACCATTCTCCCGTCTCGTCCCAGAGGGCCTCGAAACAGCGCGGCACCGTTCTGGCCGACATGCCGGAAGCGACCTCGCGATAGAAGGCGACCTCGCGCCGACCCGCGCTCGTTCGAGTCTGGCCGCCATCGAAGCGTCTTCCTGTTTTAAGGATCAGCCAAGAAGGAGCGGCGCCCCTGTCGCCGTCGTAGGACAGACGCAGTCGCAATGTATGAGAACGCGTCTTCTTGATCTCACGCTCGACCACGACGTTGGACACGCGACCCTGCCCGAGCACCCCCGATCGACGAAGAGCCAGCGTGAGGTGATCGGCGGTCGCGGCCACCGGCCGATCCTCGGCCGTCATGGAGCACTACAGCCGGCCCAGACCAGCCCTCTCCATTCGCCAACGTCGTCGTAGGACGCCGTGAAGTCGCGCGACCGGTCACGCCGCAGGCCCGCGCGGCTCATCACGGCTTGGGACCTGATGTTGTCGGGCGCCGCATAGGCCAAGACTTCGGTCAGCCCCTGCTGGCGGAAGGCGTCGGCCAACGCCGCCCGTGCCGCCTCCGTCGCAAAGCCGCGGCCCCAGGCGCGACGCACGAAACGCCAGCCGATCTCGACATGCGGCCCGAGCGGATGATCGGGGGGCGACGGCATGAGGCCGGCGGTGCCGAGGACCTCGCCGGCGCGGCTTTCCACGGCCCACCGGCAGAAGCCAAGACGACGATAGGCGGCGCGGTAGCGATCGAGCCTGGCGAGGCTCGCCACGCGGTCGATCGGTCCCCCGAGGTCGCGCATCACCTCCGGGTCGGCGTGCAGCGCCGCGAAGGCGTCCCGATCGGCGTCGCTCCACGGCCGGAGCCGCAGGCGCGGTGTCTCGATGATGGTCATTGCCGCAGTCTGGTCAAGCGGTGCCCGCATCAGCGATCGTCGATTTGCCACGCGAGGTGGGCGCGGACGGTGGGCCACTCGGCCGCCACGATGCTGTAGACGCAGGTGTCCCGCAGCGTGCCGTTGGCCGCACGCTGGTGGCTTCGCAGGATGCCGTCGAGCTTGGCGCCGAGCCGTTCGATGGCGCGACGGCTCTGCTGGTTGAAGACATGCGTCCGGAACTCCACCGCGAGACAACCCAGGCGATCGAAGGCGTGGGTGAGCAAAAGCAGCTTGGCTTCCGTGTTCAGCGCCGTCCGCCGTACGCTCTGGGCATACCAGGTCGATCCGATCTCGACCCGGGGGCCCTCCGGTTCGATGTTCATGAAGGTGGTCATGCCGACGATCCGGCCGCTCGGCCGCGCCACGACCGAGAAGGGCAACATGCTTCCCTTCTCCTGCAGCGCGAGCCTGCGCGCGATCTCGGCCCCCATCCGGTCCGGCGCCGGAATGCTCGTGTACCAGAGTTGCCAGGACTCGCCATCGCGCACGGCGGCCTTGAGCTCCTCTTCATGATCCTTGGAGAGAGGAACGAGCTCGACGTGTTTTCCCGTCAGGGCGATCGGTCGGATCGAGCTGGTTGTCGCCTCGGCCATGCCGCTGGTCCTTGCCTTGAGGGTCTGGGCGGCACAGGCCCGGCGCCGGACACCGAGTCAAGAGCCGCGACGACTGCCTTTTGGCGTGTCGGCACGATCGGCGGTGCGGGCGTCCTCCCCACGACGGCGACACCCGGCGCAGCCCGAACCGGTGAAGACACAATGCCGCAGCCTGGCTAAGCATTGGCCATTGCTCGCGTTTCGTCCGCTACCGCGCAAACGGTTCATCTTGATCAATAGAAGCAATGTTGATCGTCTTTGCTGCGAAGCCGAACGCCGTTATCAACGACGGCATTTCAATAGGCACAGCACAACGCTGTATTTTATTCAATGGATTATAGAATTGCCAAGGAACATTGATACAAGCGGTACGTCTGTACCAAGCTTGGCGGTCCGATGACGGCCTTCGCTCGGCAACGGTTCAGCCAGTTCGTCCAGCCTCGGTTGGACGAGGGATACCGGCTCGCGCGGTGGCTGACCGGGAGCGCGACGGATGCGGAGGATGTGTTGCAGGAGGCGTGCCTGCGGGCCTACAGGGGTATCGAGACATTCGCCGAAGGCAGCGCCCGGGCCTGGTTCCTGACCATCGTCCGCAATACATGCTACTCTTGGCTTCAGCAGCATCGGACATCGTCGCTCGTCTACAGCGAAGACCTCGATGCCGGCGATGCCGCGGTTTTGGACCTCGGCGGGTCGGGGGCGGAGCCGCCAAGGACCCCCGAAAGCGATCTGATCGGGAAGGACGAACGTGAGCGCCTGGCTCGTGCGGTCGAAGCCTTGCCGGTCACTTTGAGGGAGGTGCTGATCTTGCGGGAGTATCACGGCCTGAGTTACCGCGAGATCGCGGAGGTCGGTGGCATACCGCTCGGCACGGTGATGTCGCGTCTTGCACGAGCCCGCCAGCATCTCCTGGCCAGGGTTCAGACGAGCAGCCGATGACGGACGACGAGACAGCGATCCTCCTCGGCGCCTATCGGGACGGTGAACTGTCGCCGAGCGAAACGCTCGACCTCGAGCGCAGGCTGGCGACCGACCCCGACGAACGGGCCTTCGGCGACCGGCTCGGCGCCTTGTCCGGAGCGTTGCAGGAGGCCCTGGCGATGCCGCCCGCACCCGCGGCGTTGCACGCGAGGCTCAGCCGTCAGTTCGGGGTCGCCGCCCCGGCGCCCCGCCGCATCGGCCTTCGGCATTGGCAGGCCCTGGCGGCGGCGCTGGTGGTCGGT
>CAXUOD010000059.1:0-2090 GCA_964252585.1 uncultured Lichenihabitans sp.
AGAACTACGTCAAGCTGAACAAGAAGATCTCGCCGGAGGTCGTCGCCGCGGTCGGTCAGATCAGCGACCATACGAAGCTCGCCGATACCGTCGCGTCCCACCTCGCGGTCAAGATCTCCGACAAGCAGGGCATCCTCGAAACGGCGTCCGTTACGGCTCGACTCGAAAAATGCCTGGGCCTCATGGAGAGCGAGATCTCGGTCCTGCAGGTCGAGAAGCGGATCCGTACGCGCGTCAAGCGCCAGATGGAGAAGACCCAACGCGAGTACTACCTCAACGAGCAGATGAAGGCGATCCAGAAGGAACTCGGCGACGAGGACGGCAAGGACGACCTGTCGGAGCTCGAGCAGCGCATCAAGGACACGAAGCTCTCGAAGGAAGCGCGCGACAAGGCGCAGGCCGAGTTCAAGAAATTGCGCCAGATGTCGCCGATGTCGGCCGAAGCCACGGTCGTGCGGAACTACCTCGATTGGCTGTTGTCGATCCCGTGGAACAAGAAGTCCAAGATCAAGCGCGATCTGCCCATGGCCGAGTCGACCCTGAACTCGGATCACTACGGCCTCGATAAGGTCAAGGAGCGGATCATCGAGTATCTCGCGGTGCAGAGCCGTGCGAACAAGCTGACGGGGCCGATCCTGTGCCTCGTCGGACCTCCCGGCGTCGGCAAGACGTCGCTCGGCCGCTCGATCGCCAAGGCTACGGGTCGCGAATTCGTGCGGATCTCGCTTGGCGGGGTGCGTGACGAAGCCGAGATCCGCGGCCACCGCCGGACCTATATCGGTTCGATGCCGGGCAAGATCATCCAGTCGATGCGCAAGGCCAAGACCTCCAATCCCTTGTTCCTTCTCGATGAGATCGACAAGATGGGGCAGGACTTTCGCGGCGACCCCTCGTCAGCTCTCTTGGAAGTGCTCGACCCCGAACAGAATGCGTCCTTCAACGACCATTACCTCGAGGTCGACTACGACCTGTCGAACGTGATGTTCGTGACCACGGCCAATACCCTGAACATCCCCGCGCCTCTGATGGACCGCATGGAGATCATCAGGATCGCCGGGTATACGGAGGACGAGAAGGCCGAGATCGCTCGAACTCATCTGATCCCGGTCGCGGTGTCGAAGCACGGCCTCGCGAAGGACGAATGGTCGATCACCGACGACGGGCTGATGATGATCATCCGCCGCTACACGCGTGAAGCCGGCGTGCGCAATCTCGAACGCGAGATCTCGAACCTTGCCCGCAAGGCCGTGAAAGAGATCCTCATGTCAGGCAGCAAGACCGTGAACGTCACGGTCGACAACCTGCCCGACTATCTCGGGGTGCCGAAGTTCCGTTATGGCGAAGCCGAATCCGAGGATCAGGTCGGCGTCGTGACGGGGCTGGCCTGGACGGAGGTCGGCGGTGAGTTGCTGACCATTGAAGCGGTCGCCATGCCGGGCAAGGGCAAGATGACCGTGACGGGCAATCTCCGCGATGTGATGAAGGAGTCGATCTCGGCTGCGGCCTCCTATGTCCGCTCCCGTTCCATCGATTTCGGTGTGGCGCCTCCGCTCTTCGACCGTCGGGATTTTCATGTCCACGTGCCGGAAGCTGCGACCCCGAAGGACGGCCCCTCGGCTGGTGTCGCCATGGCGACATCGATCGTCTCGGTCATCACCGGCATCCCGATCCGTCGCGATATCGCCATGACGGGCGAGATCACGTTGCGGGGCCGCGTCCTGCCGATCGGCGGCCTGAAGGAGAAGCTCCTGGCCGCGTTGCGGGGCGGCATCAAGAAGGTGCTGATCCCGGAGGAGAACGCCAAGGATCTGGTGGACATCCCCAACAGCGTGAAGAACGCGATGGAGATCATCCCCTGTTCTCGCCTGGACGAGGTGTTGATCCACGCCCTGGTGAGGCAGCCGACGCCGATCCAGTGGGAAGAGGACTTGTCGACCCCCACCAAGACGGTGGCGGTTGGTGAAGAGGATGGATCCGGCGTCATCGCCCACTGATGGGGCGGTGTGCTGCGGGATCACCAACTGAATGAACGAAGGGCGCGGCCCCCCCCCCCGGCCCGGGTTTTTTGGGGCGCAACGCCCAAAAAAAAA
>CAXUOD010000059.1:2100-25501 GCA_964252585.1 uncultured Lichenihabitans sp.
CGCCGCCCGCGCACCCGGGGCGCGGCCTTCTTTGTTGGAGACGATCCGACAAAGACTAAGTGTGTGACACGCTCTCGCATCGAAAGGCAGAGAGAATGGACCCAGCAACCATCGCGGGTGCTCCGTTTCGCCTGACCGCGCTGGCCCATGGCGGTGGTTGCGGGTGCAAGCTGTCACCGGCGGCGCTGACCGAGATCATGGCCAAGATGCCGAAGGCCGGACCCTTTGCCGATCTGCTGGTCGGCCTCGAGACGGGGGACGATGCAGCCGTCTACCGGCTGAACGACCGGCAGGCGATCGTCGCGACGACGGACTTCTTCACGCCCATCGTCGACGACCCGACGGATTTCGGGAGGATCGCCGCCACCAATGCTCTCTCGGACGTCTATGCCATGGGCGGATCGCCGATTTTCGCTTTGGCCATCGTCGGCATGCCGCTCGGCAAGATCCCGATCGAATCCGTTCAGGCGATCCTCGCAGGCGGCGCTTCGGTCTGCGCCGCCCTCGGCATTCCGGTCGTGGGCGGTCATTCGATCGACAGCCCCGAACCGATCTACGGCCTCGTGGCACTGGGCCTCGTGCGGCCGGATCGCGTGCTGCGCAACGTCGGCGCCAGGGCCGGGGACAAGCTCGTCCTCACCAAAGGCCTGGGCATCGGGATCTACGGCGCGGCTCTGAAGCGAGGGGAATTGTCTCCCGCGCTCTACCGCGCCATGATCGCATCCACCACCGAGGTCAACGTGCTCGGCGCCGACCTGCCGGCCATCCCCGGTGTCCACGCCCTCACGGACGTCACGGGCTTCGGGCTGCTCGGCCATCTACTCGAAATGACGCGGCCGGCCCGTCTCGGCTGTCGCCTTCGGTTCGCGGATATCCCGGTCTTGCCGGGGGTCGGCCGTCTCGCTTCGGCCGGAGTGAAAACCGGGGCTTCGGGCCGCAACTGGTCGAGCTTCGGGGGCGAGGTCGGCCTTGGCCCCGAGCTTCCGGGCTGGGCACGCGACCTTCTGTGCGATCCTCAGACGAGCGGCGGCCTGCTGGCCGCGGTGGATCCCGATGCTCTGCCCGAGGTCATGGCGCTTGCTGCCGAACGGGGTTTCGACCGGACCAGCGTGATCGGGACCTTCGTCGATGCAGTCGGCGGGGTCGAGGTCGCGTGATCAGGTGCGACGCAGCGCCGAGGCCAAGCGGATGAAGGTTCGCATCAGCACCCAGGTGGCCGGCAACGTCGCGGCGAGGTTCCCGGAGACCTTCGAGACACCGCCGACCCGGCGCCGGCAACCGACCGGAAGCTCGACGATCCGCAGCTTGCCGGCCGCCGCCCGCATCTGCATCTCAAGGTTCCAACCGTAGGTCGGCTCGTTCATGCCGAGCCCGTCGAGAGCCCGCCGCGCGATGGCCCGGAACGGCCCCATGTCGGAGAACCGGACCCCGTAGACGACACGGAGAAGCGCGCCGGCGAGCCGGCCGGCGGCGACCTGTTGGGGCGTCATGCTGCCCGGGTCGCGCGGGCCCCGTAGCCGAGACCCGATGGCGAAATCGACGTCTCCCCGCATGACCGGCCCGATGATGCCGGGAGCAAGCGCCGCATTGTCCGACCCGTCGCCATCGATGAAGGCCAGGATCGTGGCGTCGGGGCGAGCCGCCGCGACCCCCGCCCGGCACGCCGTGCCGTAGCCGCGCCGCAACTCGACCACGACCTTCGCTCCGGCGACGCGAGCGACGTCGGCGGTCCGATCCCGCGAACCTCCGTCGACGACGACGACCTCGTCGATCCCGATCCCGACCAGCTCCTGGACGAGGGGGCCGATCGCCGTCTCCTCGTCGAGGCAGGGAACGATCATGCTGACGATCGCCGATGCGGTACCGATCCGCATGCGCTACCGGGCCCAGGATGGCGCAGGACGGCCGCGAGGCTTCGCCGAAGTGGGGTCGCGTGTCATGGTCGCGGGATCCTCCTGCGCATCACGCCGATGTCCCAGAGGCCCGCGACGGCCGTCAGTCCCATCACGAGGCTCCAGCGAGCGAAGAAACCCGAACCGTCCGGGTTGAAGCCGTAGAGGAGAAATCCTCCCGTTCCGAGCACGAAGGGACTGAGCAGGCCGAGCAGCGGCGTCAACGGCGCGGCGATCAGGAAGTACCAGGGGAAGACGGGCGTCAGAAGAAGCAGGGCCGTCATGACCAGGAGCGCCGTGCCCTGCAGGCGTGCCGGAAGGTCGTTGCGGCCCTGCCGCCGGGTCCAGAGCGCAAGGCCGAGCAGCAGGGCCGCGGCGAAGACTAGGTAGGCGGCCTGCATCCAGGGGCGCAGCAGGCCGACGCGCCTCAGCATCGCCAAGGCCAGGAGGCCTTCGCCGCTGTCGAGACCCTGTTCGTGAGCATAGTTCGGCAGGAATCCGAGCACGCCCGTTCCGGCCGAGGCGAAGGGTAGGTAGCAGGCCATGGCGGTGGCCAGGACCCCGAGCGGCACCAGGACCTGGAACGGCCGCCAGAGGGCCGGGAGGCCGAGAGCCGCAAGGGGCTTGACGAGCGTGCCGAGCGCCAGGGCCAGGGCCGGCCGCGCCGTATCGATCCTGTTGCCGGCCCAGGCGAACGCTCCGTAGCTGAACGCCATCATGGCGGCATCGACGTGCCCATTGCCGGCGATCTCCCACAGCGGCGCGGGGTGCAGGAGATACAGCGCCAGCAGGCCTCGAGGACGCTTCAGCCCATCGAGGAGCCGCATAACGCTCCAGACCGCGACCCCTTCGAGCAGCGTCATCGCGAGCTTCATAGCAAGGACGCTGCCCGACACGCGCGTCACGAGTGCGAAGAGCGCCTCGGCGACCGGAGGGTAGATGGTGACCGCGTAGTCCCGCTTATCGATCAGGCCGTACTGGGCAGGGACGCGCAGCGCCCGCAGAAGGGGGTCGGCCGGAACATGCAAATAGGGGTTGAACCCGGCATTCACGATCCGCCCGTCCCAGATATAGCGGTAGATGTCGCCCGACAGCGAAGGCGTCGTAAGCAGGAACCAGAGGCGAAGCAGGATCGCTCCGCCGACCAGCACCGGTACGACGCCATCGGCTCCTCGGCCGGTCGCGAGCCTCGCGGCGGCGAGGCAGAGACCCGCCTGCGAGATGGCGCAGGCGTAGAAGAGGTCGTCGCTCGATGCCCGGCCCAGCATGGCGCCCCAGGACAGGACCGCGGCGGCGGCGACGATCAGCAGTGCGGCCAGGGCCGGGCGCCGTTCAGGGCCCAAGCACCGCCTCCCGGTCCTGTCGCACGGCATCCAGCACCGAACGGGTGACCGGGGCCGCAGCCCCCCGGCTTCCGAGGCCTGCGGGCCGCTCGCCGCGGAGTTCGTCCGTCAGCCAGGCGAGGCTCTCCGCATCGTCGATGTCATACCAGGGATCGACCATCGTGACCGGCAACCCGATCGACCGCGCCTGGTCGAGGGAGCGCGCCATGACGGCCGGCGTGCTCCACGGGATGTTTTCGAAAAGGGCCGGGCACCGCCGGCGCAATCCCACGAGGACATAACCGCCGTCGACGGCAGGCGAGAAGACGGCGCAATCCTCGCGTTGCCGCAGTGCCAGGACGCTCTCACGCAGGATCGAGGCCGGAAGCGTGGGGCTGTCGCCGTTGACGAGAATCACGCCATCATGCCCGCGCCCCAGGAGGTCTCCGGCGGCGGCGTCGAGCACAGCGCCGAGGACCGGGTCCGTGTGCACCGCATAACCGAATGCCGCGGGCAGGAAGGTCGCGAGATCCGCCACGGCGTCGGCCGGGCTGCAGACCGCGTAGCCGCTGGCGCCCACATCCCGCGCGACCTCCTCGATGGTCGCGGCAAGATCGATCAGAAACGCTCGGGACAGCGCTGCCGCGGCGTCCGGTCCGAGCGTCGGGATGAGGCGCGTCTTGCTGAACCCGGCCTTCGGGACCTTGCAGATGATGGCGATCGCGGCATTCGGTCGGGTCATCGTAGCGTCCGTCGAAACCCCCACTTCGGGTCCTCGAGGCCGAATGTTACACGGGAGACGGCCGCGACATGGCGCTTTGCCGGTTCAATCGTCCTGTTCGGCATCGATGATGGCGTTGAGGACGTCGAGCGCTTCCCAGGGTTTGCCGATGGTGCGCATGCGCGACCCCGGCTCGAACGCCGGTTCGGTTGAAGGGCTGCAGGTCACGACCACGATGATGGCCGGATGAGCTTCGACGATCGCCGCCGCGATCCGTGCGCCATCGGCGTCGCCCATGAGCGCGATGTCGCTGAACACGGCCGCAACCTCGGCGACATGGGATTCGACATAAGCCAAAGCCTGGTCGCCGCTGTCGAAATCGACCACCTTGAGACCGCCGGCCGCGAGAGCTTCTACCGTCTGCCGACGAATCAGGGGCTGGTCCTCGATGACGACGATCGTACGGTCCATGGACGATGCTCCGCGCGTCAGAGGTCTTGATCGCAATGAAGTGACGGCGGGGCGCCTCTGCCGCAAGAGGTTTTCGCCGCGAAGGAGCTCGAAATCCGGCGACGGCGGACAGCTTCGTTCAGGCCCGCATCCATAGGTCGGCCGCTGGTTGACGCGGCGCGCTGCAGATGCCCCATTGCTGGCGTGCGAGGAGAAGCAAGTTTGTCCCCCGGGTGCCGTGCTTCGACAGATGGAAACGGTTCATGACCGCCTCGGTCCAAGCGGCCTCGACGACCGCAGCCGCGGAACATCCGGTCCGGGGGGCGCTGCTCCTCGGCGCGCTCGGCATCGTCTTCGGCGATATCGGGACCAGCCCGATCTACGCGTTCCGCGAATCGCTGCGAGCGGCCGGGGACGCCTCGGCGGAGGCCACGGTCTTCGGTGTGCTGTCGATGGTGTTCTGGGCGATCATCCTCATCGTGACCGTCAAATACGTCGTCTTCGTCATGCGGGCGGACAACCAGGGGGAGGGCGGTACCATGGCGCTCCTGTCGCTGGCGCTTCCGGTGGCCGGGCGGTTGCAGCCGATCCTGCTGGTGGTCGGCCTGGCTGGCGCATCGTTGTTCTTCGGCGACGCCATGATCACGCCGGCGATCTCGGTTCTGAGCGCCGTCGAAGGGCTGAAGATCGCCGTTCCCTCCATCGCGCCCTATGTTGTCCCTCTCGCGGCCTTGATCCTCGTCGGGCTGTTTGCGATCCAGAGCCGCGGCAGCGGCGCCGTCGGGTTCCTGTTCGGGCCCGTGATGGCGGCCTGGTTCACGACCCTCGCGCTGTCGGGGATCTATCATCTCCTCGGCCATCCGAAGGTGCTGTTGGCCTTGGATCCCCGTTACGCCCTCGCCTATGTCGGCCATGCGGGCGGGGTGACCTCCTTCGCGGTCCTCGGTTCCGTTTTCCTGGCCCTGACCGGCGGGGAGGCGCTGTATGCCGACATGGGCCACTTCGGTCGGAACCCCATCCGGCTCGACTGGTTCGTCCTCGTGCTTCCTGCCCTGGTGCTCAACTACCTCGGGCAGGGGGCCTCGGTCCTGGCCGATCCTGCGGCAGCCGCGAACCCCTTCTTTCTGCTGTTTCCGGGGTGGTTGCTGGTCCCCGCACTGCTGCTCACCACAGCCGCGACCATCATCGCCAGCCAAGCCGTCCTGTCGGGCGCCTTCGCGCTCGTCCAGCAGGCGATCCAGCTTGGCGCGGTCCCGAGGCTCGACGTCCGGCAAACGTCCCAGGAGTCGGCCGGCCAGGTCTACGTGCCGCAGATCAACTGGTTGTTGGCTGCCATCGTGCTGGGCCTCGTCTTCGGGTTCCGCTCCTCGGACGCACTTGCCAACGCCTACGGCATCGCGGTCGCGGGCGACATGCTGGCCACGACACTCCTGGTCACGACCGTGGCGATCGGGTTGTGGAAATGGCCGGGCACCCTCGTGTTTCCGGTCGCGGGACTGATCCTGCTGCTCGACATCGTCTTCGTGTCGGCCAATATTCACAAAATACCCGCAGGAGGCTGGTTCCCGCTCCTCGTCGGGGCCATCACGCTGACCTTGATGCTGGTCTGGCGCAAAGGGCGGCGGGTGGCGCTGGCGCGGCGCGACGAGAACGCGGTCACGCTCAAGGATTTCCTGGCCGGCCTGTCCGAACCGGGTGCGCCGGTGCGGATGCGGGGTACCGCGATCTACCTGACGAAGCAAGCCGACATGGTGCCGGCGGCCCTCGCGCTCAACGTCAGGCACAATGGTGTCGTGCACGAGCGGGTGATCCTCCTGAAGGTCACCACCGAACGATCGCCGCGGGTCCTCGAGGAGAGCCGCGTGGCATTCGAAGAGCTGACGGCGGGCTTCCGGTCGGCTTGGTTGAAGTTCGGCTTCGCGGAAAAGCCCGACATCATGGCGGCCCTGAAGCATCATCAGGCCGAGACGGGCTGCGACCCCGAACAGGCGTCCTTCTTCATCGGGCGGGAAACACCCGTGCCTTCCGTTCGGCCCGACCTGCCGCCCTGGCAGGAAATGCTGTTCGCCTTCATGACCCGCAATGCCGTTTCGGCTCCCGACTACTTCAGGATCCCACCCCAATATGTGGTCGAGCTCGGAACGCGGATCGAGCTTTAGCCGGTGCCGGCGACGGTTGTCCGCCAGCGCGTGGCTGGTGATCGGCTCGCTAGCCGGTCTCGCCGCTCCGGCGGCCTGTCGAGACGGCGCGGCCGAAGCCCCGAACGTCGTCACGTTGACGATGCGGACGCCCCATTCGGGTTTCAACCGCATGCTGGTTCAGGTCACGATCTGCTTACCGGGGACGCGAAGCTGCGCGACGATCGACGACGTGATGGTGGACACCGGCTCGACGGGGCTGCGGCTCGAAGCCTCCGCGTTGCCGCCTTGGCTCCGGCTGCCGCCCGTTCTCGGGCCGGATCGAAAGTCCTTGGCCGAATGCCTGCGCTTCGTCGCCGACGACGCCTGGGGGCCGCTCGAGCGAGCCGACCTGCGCATCGGCGGTTTGACGGCCTCAGGTCTCCCGATCCAGATCATCGACGACGCAACGGCGGCGCAGCCCCCATCCTGTCCGCGTTCGGAGGTCGCTCCAACGTCGAACGGCACGCTCGGCATCGGACCTCACCTGACGGACTGCCAGGGCGGGTGCCGGCAATCCGAAGCCGGTCCGGTCTATTTCGAGTGCGACGACGGGCACTGCAATCCGGTCGAGGGTCCGGTCGGACAAGCCTACCGGCTGCCGAACCCGATCACCTTTTTCGACCGTCACGACAACGGCGTCGTCTTCGACCTGCCCGATGCGGCTGCCGACGGCAGTTTCGAAAGCATAGGCACGCTGACCTTCGGTGTCGGCACCGGCGGCAACGATCCTCTCGACTCTGCCGCGATCCTGAAGCTCGACGAAAGGGGCCGCTTCACGACGCTCTATGCCGGCAATGCCTACCCGGACAGCTACGTCGACAGCGGCACCGAGACCTACATCGTGCCGGACAACGCACTGCCTCGCTGCTCCGGCATGCCGTGGGGCTTCTGCGTCGCTCCAGCCGCGACACGCGAGGCTACGATGGTGGGGCGCGACGGAACGCGGACCGCGATGCCGTTTCAGGTCGGGGACTACCGGCGGATCCGGCGCAGCGGTTTCGGAGCCTCGGCCGACCTTGCGGTTGCGGCTGCGCCGGGATCGGGCGCGTTCGTCTGGGGTGCGCCGTTCTTTATCGGCAAACGTGTCGCCGTCGTCCTGGAGGGCAGGGCCGTGCCCGGCTCAGCCCAACTCGTGGGACCGCTCTACGCGGTGTGGGGGAGGACGCGCGATCCACGTTGAGGGTCGCCGCCGCCCGCGGACAATCTTGAAGTTGACATGTGAGTTGATATCAACATATATGAGAGATGGTGAACGGAGTTCCTTTTGAAACCACCCTTGAGATACGTGACACCTGTCTGTGCCTCTCCACGCAGCGCGCCGCCCGTGCGCTGGCGCGGCGCTTCGACGAGGCGCTTCGGCCTGTCGGCATCAACAATGGCCAGTTCTCGCTTCTGATGGCGCTGAACCGGCCCCGTCCACCCGCCATGGGGCCGGTCGCGAGACTGCTGGCGATGGACCGCACGACATTGACGGCTGCGCTGAAGCCCCTCGCTCGGCAGGGTTACGTCGCGATCGAAACAGACCCGGAGGACCGCCGCGGCCGCCTTCTGGCTCTGACCGACCTCGGTCGCGAGACCCTCGCCGCAGCGGTTCCGATCTGGCGCGCGACTCATGCGGTGGTCGAGGCAGGGCTGCCGTTCGATGCACACGGTCTCAGGACCGCCCTGCAGGCGCTGGCCTGACGGGTCGCCGAAGCGAGAGGGAAAGACGATGATCGCGGTCAGCGGGTTCCGGTGGGTTCCGCCCTTCGCCCAGGGCTACGTCCGCGACCTGCGGGTCCGTTGGGCGCTCGAGGAGGCGGGGCTGCCTTATGAGGCCACCCTGATCGGGCCGGACACGCAGGCGTCGGCAGAGTACCGCGGCTGGCAGCCGTTCGGCCAGGTCCCGGCGTTTCGCGATGGCGACGTGGAAATGTTCGAGTCGGGCGCAATCGTGCTCCACCTCGCGGCCCGTTCCGACGCCCTGGCGCCGAACGACTTGGCGGGCCGGGCTCGGGTGACCACCTGGGTGCTGGCAGCCTTGAATTCCATCGAACCGCACGTCCAGAACCTTGTCGAACTCGATGCGTTCCATGCCGGCGAAGCCTGGACGATCGAACGCCGTCCGCAGGCCCAGGCCATGCTGGACCGAAGGTTGGAGGGTCTAGCGGCGTGGCTGGGCGACAAGCGGCATCTCGAAGGGCGCTTCACGGCCGGCGACCTGATCATGACCACCGTATTGCGCGACCTCGTCGACTCCGGCACGCTCCTGCGGTTCCCGACGCTCGATGCCTACCGTTGCCGCTGCGAGGCGCGCCCGGCCTTCGTCACGGCGCTCGCCAGCCAGATGGCCGACTACGCGGCTCATGCTCCCGCGGGGTCGGCCCCCGGGGAAGCGTAGGCCGGGCACCAGATGGGTGAACCGAAGGGGAGACTCCGATGCAGGACCAAGCGCTCAAGCCGGCGGCCGATCTCGCCGCCGGTGCCAGCAGGCCCTATCCCGACGAAAGCGCGGAGTACCGCGCGGCCCGCACCGCATTGCTTGCGGAAGAGATCGAACTGCGTCGGAGGATCGAGCGCGTGGCGGCCCTGCGTCGCGCGCTGCCGCCCGGCGGCAAGGTCCCGCAGGACTATGGGTTCACGGCCGAAACCGGTGCGCGCGTCCTGCTGTCGACGATGTTCGGCGACAGCGACACGCTCGTCATATATTTCTGGATGTATGGGCCGGAGCGGGAGCGGCCGTGCCCGATGTGCACATCCTTCGTCGGCTCCCTGGACCTGCCCGCCCGAGACATCCTGCAGCGCGTGCCGGTCGCCATCATCGGACGCTCCCCGATCGAGCGTCAGCTGGCCTTCAAGCGCGAGCGGGGTTGGCGCAACCTCGCGTTCTACGCGACGACGAACGACGATTTCGCACGCGACTATAGGGGTCTGGCGGAGGATGGCAGCGAATGGCCGGTGCTGGCGGTGTTCACGAAGCGCGAGGGCGCCGTACGTCTGTTCTGGTGCGACGAACTCGATGGGGCAACCGCGGATCCAGGCCAGGACCCACGGGGGGCGCCCGACCCCACGCCGCTCTGGAACATCCTCGACCTCACACCCGGCGGGCGCGGCACCGACTGGTATCCCAAGCTCGACTACTGAACGGGCTCGACGACCGAACGTCTTCGCTACGATCCCGGTCCTGTCAATCCGATCGCAGGCGGTGCTCGGGGGGCGCGTAGAACCGCTGCAAATCGGCCTCCGAGATCGCCTGGCCGGTCGAGCCGGAGATCATGGCGACGATGTCGCCGTCGGTCCTGCCCGCGGCCCGCAACTGCTCGACCTCGTCGCTGATCATGCCGATGAATGCGGGCAGGGGAAACTCTTCCGCCGGCAGCCCCAGACTGTGTCGCATCTCACGCTGGACCTTGAGCGCCTGCTCGAGGGTGAAGGTCGGATCACCTGCCATGAGCGTCAGGATCCCACGCGGCCGGGACTACGGCAAGCCGCATCATGACGTAGGTCGGGAGGTCCGACCACCGTCCGAACCCGGGTCCTCGGCGACGCCCGACAAGTCCAGTCACAAGGCCTCGGGATGAACGTCCGACGCCGCGCTATCCTGGCCTGCGGAGCACCTGCATCAGCTTCGCTTTCTCGTCCGCGCCGACGAAGCCCAGCATCAGCGCTGCCGCGGTCTCCCGTGCGCGCAGGCCGAGCGCCGCGTCGCCGATCTCTCCGGCGGACCAGAACGAGAGGACGCCGCGGAACGCCACCGCGAGTTGGTCAGGCAGGATCGCGCGGGCCAGTTCGAGCATGCTCGGCTCGAGACCTTCTCCATCCCCGAGTGCCATCGACCACAAGGCCCGTGAGCGTCTCGACACGTCGCCCGGCTCCTGTGTGGGCGTCCCGAGCAACCCCATGACGGTCCGGTTCACCGCGGGCGCCTCGAGCATCACGGTGGCCGCGATCTCCACGGCCATCAAGACTCGTGCCGGCGCAGGCGTGGTTGCGGCGGTCCTCCCGAAGCGTTCCGTCATTCGCTCGATCCGTTCGGACGACAGGGCCTGCATGATGGCGGCCTTGCTACCGAACTGGTTGAACGGTGTCGCGAAGCTGACGCCCGCCTCGGCGGCGAGTTCGCGCATGGAGAAGCCGGCACTTCCGATCGCGAGCAGTCGCTCGGCCGCGGCGAGCACCATGGTTCGCTTGCCATGAGAAGATGGTGAAGGCGGGCTCTTGAGATCGGTCATGGGTAGATTATATCATGATATAATCGGCGATGCCGCTTGGGAGATGTCTGATGCAAGCTGCCATTAAAACCTTTCTCATCACGGGCGTCGGCTCGGGGCTTGGACGCGCCTTCGCGGCCGGCGCGCTCGCGGCCGGGCACCGCGTCATCGGCACCGTGCGTCGGCCCGACGATGCCGAGCGTCTCGCGGCGATGGCGCCTGACCGCGCATACCCGCTGCATCTCGACGTCACCGACTTCGCCGCCATCCCGCAGGCAGTGGCGCGGAGCGAGGCCGACGTCGGTCCGGTCGACGTACTCGTGAACAACGCGGGCTATGGTCACGAGGGCGTTCTGGAGGAATCTTCGATGGACGACCTCCAGCGCCAGTTCGCAGCCAACGTGTTCGGTCCCGTCGCGATGATCCAGGCGGTGCTGCCGGGCATGCGGGAACGACGCAGCGGATATATCGTGAACGTGACCTCGATGGGTGGTTTCATCACGATGCCGGGCATCGCGTTCTACTGCGGTAGCAAGTTCGCCTTGGAAGGCATTTCGGAGGCTCTTGGCAAGGAGGTGGCCGGCTTCGGTATTCACGTCACGGCCCTCGCGCCGGGGCAGTTTCGAACCGATTGGGCCGGCCGTTCCATGGATCGGACGCCCCGCAGCATCGCCGACTACGATAGGGTGATGAACCCCGTCCGCACCGGCCGCGAGAACAAGAGCGGCAACCAGCCCGGCGATCCCGACAAGGCCGCGCAGGCTTTGCTGACGCTGGTCGCGACGGAGAACCCACCCGCACGGCTATATCTCGGCGAGGATGCGCTGAGCCTCGTGGGGCAGAAGCTCGACCGGATGAGGGACGAGATGGCCCAGTGGGACACCCTGTCTCGTTCCACGAACTTCTCCGCATGACGCTGCGTGGCTGTCGAGGCAGTATAACGCCGCGCCAAGACGTGCAAACGGCTCGGCACCGCTTCTCGGACGCCGTTTCGGCCTCGGGAATAGATCAGCAAGCAGCGTCCGATACTTGGAGCGGGCGAAGGGATTCGAACCCTCGACCCCAACCTTGGCAAGGTTGTGCTCTACCACTGAGCTACACCCGCGTCCGTGTCGCTTCGCGACAAGGCTGCTTTTGGCTCAATCCGACCGTGTTTGCAAGATGCGATGGCGTGTTCTTTTCGTGAGGCTGCGAGGTCAAGGCGCGGGCGCTGGATCGAGCTTGATCACGAAGGCCGACGGCACGTGCTTGAAATGCGCGCCGTCCTGCACGTCGATGAAGCGGCCTAGCGCGTCCGACGTCCAAGCCGTCGACTGAGCGGCCTCCAGCGTCGCGCCCGGCTTGCTGGCCGCCGTGACCGATTGTGTCGCATAGCCCGTTTTGGTGATGGTGATCCCGATGTCCTCCTTGCGGGCGCCGGCCACCGCGCAGGGCGAAGTGCAGATGGTGCCCGACGACGACGAGACGCTCGCGCCCGCCGGGATCGTCACCACCGGAATGTCGTCGACGACGCCGTTCTCGAACGTGGCGCAACCGCCGAGCGCAAGCGCGACCGCGGCCAAGACCGTGGTCCGGAAGATCGCCGAGCCTCCGGGCGCCGTCGTGTCAGGACGCATGTCGCGGCTTCCGTGCTGCGGCCGCGGAGAGGCGCTTCACAAGCGTCACGTTGACGGGGTTCGGAATGTGTTCGAGCGTGGCACCGGTGGCGGCGTCGACCGTGGCCCCCAACCCTGCCGTGACGAGGTTTTCCGTCGCTGCGGCCAGCCCGGCGCCGGAAAGACGGGTCACGACATCCACTTTCTGTGCCTCGTAGCCATCTTTCGCGATCGTCAGGCTGAACACCTGATCCCGAGCGACGGCAAGCGAGCAGGGCGTGCTGCAGTGGCTTCCGAACGACGTCGTGACCTCTGCCCCGACCGGGTCCGAGATGACCGAGACCTCGTCGGTGGTCCCACGCGACAGGGTAGCACAGCCGCAAAGGCCCGACGCCAAAGCCGCAATCAACACGAAACGCATCGCAACACTCTCATGGCCGGCGACCCTACCATTCTGTGGGACATCGTCCCACAGGAAAGTTGGAAGGCCTGTTGTGCGTGCGGCCTGCGGAAGCCTTGCGGCCGTCTCGAATTCGTGTCGTCTGTCGATCGCAATGCCGAGCCCGACCGCGATGCCCACCACGAACCCTGAGACTTCATCGCGCCGTCATGGCGCTGCCTCGACGGGAGCGCGTTACGCCGTCGCCCCGATGATGGACTGGACCGATACGCACTGCCGGAGCTTCCATCGGCTCATGACACGGCGGGCGCTGCTCTACACCGAAATGGTGACGACCGGTGCCATCCTGCATGGTCCGCGCGACCGGCTGCTGCGTCACGACGCTTCCGAACACCCCGTCGCCCTCCAACTCGGCGGAAGCGAACCTCGTGAGCTCGCCGAGGCGGCACGGATTGCGTCGGACTACGGCTACGACGAGATCAACCTGAACTGCGGTTGCCCGTCAGATCGGGTGCAGAATGGGAGGTTCGGCGCCTGCCTGATGCGGGAACCCGAACTCGTCGGGCGCTGCGTCGCGGCGCTCAAAGCTGCGGTGGACGTGCCGGTGACGGTCAAGTGCCGCATCGGCGTCGATGACCAGGATCCACGCCAGGCGCTCGACGCACTCGTCGACGCCATCGTGCAGGCGGGGGTCGATGGCGTCATCGTGCACGCCCGCAAGGCTTGGCTTCAGGGCCTGTCTCCCAAGGAGAACCGAGATGTGCCGCCGCTCGACTACGGCCTCGTCCACGCGCTCAAGCGTGAGCGGCCGACCCTCTTCGTCGCGATCAACGGTGGCATCGCGCGGAACGAGCAGGCGGTCGAGCAGATCGAACGGGTCGACGGCGTCATGCTGGGCCGGGCCGCCTACCAGAACCCGGAACTGTTGCTGGACGTGGACGCTCGCTTCTTCGACGCGCCGCAACCGATCGCGGACGGTGTCGAAGCCGTGGAGCACTTCATGCCCTATATGGCGCGGAAGCTCGAAACCGGGGTACGCCTGCACGACATGACGCGCCACATCCTGGGTCTGTTCACGGGGCGTCCGGGCGCCAGGGCTTGGCGTCGCCATCTCGCGACGCATGGCCCGCTTCCAGCCGCCGGGCTCGATGTGGTGAAAGAAGCGCTTGCCAAAGTCACCCACCCGCAAATCCGGGTGGAACAAGCGGCTTGAGCACGCTCGACAGTGATGGTTCGCTCAGCAGGCCGACAAGGCTTTGCCCAAGAAACTTTCACTCTGTTCAAGTTTTGGCTGCTGCTTCGGATGGCTTCTTAAAAGTGATTTTACACTGGAGATACTCTTCATCCCGCAGTGCGGCATGTAGACCCGCCAAGGCAACGGTTCGGCTTCTCCGACGTTGGATCGCCGGGAGATCGCAATGGGCCTCGTCCTCTACGCTCTGAAGAACCGTATCACGTTCTACGTCCTGGGCGTCTTGATCCTGCTCGCCGGGATCGGCGCGTCCGTCGTAGCGCCCAAGGACGTTTTGCCGAGCGTCAACATCCCGGTGGTCGTGGTGGTCTGGACCTATACGGGTCTCGACACGACCGACATGACGCAGCGGATAACAACCTACAGCGAGTTTTCGCTCTCGAACAACGTAAACGATATCCGGACGATGGAGAGTACCACGCTGCCGGGCGTGGCGATCGAGAAGATTTATTTCCAGGGCAACGTCAGCATCGACCTCGCCATCACTCAGGTGGTTTCGGCGATGAATTCCATCCGGGCCGTGATGCCGACTGGTGTGCAGCCGCCGGTCGTCATGCGCTTCTCGGCGTCGTCGGTCCCCGTCATCCAACTGGCCCTCACGTCCGACAAGGAAAGCCAGTCGAAGCTTTACGACTACGCGCAGTACCGGATCCGCCAGACCCTGACGACGGTTCCCGGGTCGACACTCCCCTCTCCTTACGGCGGTGCTCCCCGACAGGTGATGGTCGACCTAGATCTAAACGCCCTGCAGGCTCATGGGTTGACACCCAGCGACGTGACGAATGCGATCACCGCGCAGAATATCGTCGTTCCCTCCGGACTGTCGAAGATCGGCACGATCCAGTACCCGATCCGGCTGAACGCCTCGCCCCAGGTGATCAACGACCTTAACGAGGTTCCGATCAAGGTCGTCAACGGTTCGCCGATCCTGATCCGCGACGTCGCGCAGGTGCGGGACGGTTCGCCGCCGCAACTCAATATCGTTCGAGCCAATGGCGGCCACTCGGTCCTGATGACGATCCTGAAGAACGGCGAGGCCTCGACGCTCTCGGTGGTCGATACGGTCAAGAGCTACCTACCCGCGATCCGCGCGGCGGCACCCCCCGACATGAAGATCACGCAGATCTTCGACCAATCCGTCTTCGTGTCCGGGGCGATCTCGGACGTCGTGCGTGAAGCGCTCATCGCGGCCGGGCTGACGGGCGCGATGATCCTCATGTTCCTCGGTTCATGGCGTTCGACCCTGATCGTCCTCGTGTCGATCCCGCTCGCGATCCTGACGTCGCTCGCCGTGCTCACGGCGCTCGGGGAAACCATCAACATCATGACGCTCGGCGGCTTGGCGCTCGCGGTCGGCATTCTGGTCGACGATGCCACGGTGGCCATCGAAAATACATACCGGCTGATGGAAGAAGGGAAATCGTTCAAGGACTCCGTCGTCGAGGGGGGCGCCGGCATTGCCAAGCCTGCCTTGATCTCGACATTGGCGATCTGTTCCGCCTTCGTATCGGTTTTCTTCCTGACCGACGCACCGAAATTCCTGTTCACGCCACAGGCTATGGCGGTGGTCTTCGCCATGCTGGCCTCCTACCTCCTGTCGCGGACGCTGGTGCCGATCCTCATCGACGTCCTGGTCCGCAAGGAATACGAGCAGAAGAAGGAGCATCGTGAGGCCGACCGACCGAAAGGTTTCTTCGGCCGCTTCCATGCGGGTTTCGAGAAACGCTTCGCGTCATTTCAGGGCGGTTATCTCGGCCTGCTTCAGGCTGCCATTTCGCATAAGGTGGTCACGTTCGCTGTCGTCGGCTGCATATTGCTGCTCGGCGGAGCCTTGCTGGAGTTCGTCGGCACGGATTATTTCCCGCAGGTCGACGCCGGCGCCATGACCCTGCACATCCGCACGCGCTCGGGCCAGCGCATCGAAACTGCCGAACAGACATTCGCAGCAGTCGAAGACGTCGTTCACCAGGTGGTTCCGAAGAAGGACCTGGGTCTCGTTCTCGACAATATCGGGCTACCGTCCAGCAACTACAATTTCGCCTTCGGCGATGGTTCGTTCGTGGCCTATAACGACGGACAAATGCTGATTTCGCTGAACGAGGGTCATGCAGCCACCGCGATCTACATGAAAAAGTTGCGGGAAATCCTGCCGCAGCGGTTCCCCGATACGATGTTCTATTTTCAGCCGTCCGACATGATCACGCAAATCTTGGATTTTGGGACGATCACGCCGATCGATATCCAAGTGAACGGACGCAACCAGGACAAGGATCTCGCAGCCGCCAAGGCCATCGAAGCCAAGCTGCGCGGCGTGCGCGGCGCGGTCGACGTCCATATCCAGCAGATCACAGACACGCCAGAATTCATGGCGGACGTCGATCGGCGCCTCGCGTCGGAACTCGGGCTGACCGAGCAACAGATCGCGAGTGCCATGAACATTTCGCTGTCCGGCAGTTATCAGGTAACGCCCAACTTCTGGGCCGACCCCAAATCGGGCATTCCCTATCAGCTCTGGGTGCAAACACCGGAATACCGAAATTCCAGTTTCACCGACCTCAAGAACACGCCGCTCCTGGTCCAGACGAGCGGCAACACCACCGGCAGCAGCACGAGCGGCACCTTGGATCTCCTGAGCAGCGTGGCGACCCTGCATCGCACCTTCGAGCAGACGGTCGTCAACCACGTGAACACGCAGCCGACCTACGACGTCTATGCCAGCGTACAGGACCGTGATCTCGGAGCCGTTCAGGCCGACATCAGCGCGATCGTCGCGGATGCGCAAAAGACGCTGCCGCCTCCCGACAAGGTCACGGTGCGCGGCCAGATCGAAAGCATGAACAGCGCTTTCAGCCACATCGAGGTGGGGCTCGCGATCGCCGTGATCGCTGTCTACCTCCTGATGGCCGTGAACTTCCAAAGCTGGGGCGACCCCTTCGTGGTTCTCTGCGCCCTGCCGATCGCCTTCTGCGGGATCATGTTCAGCCTCTTCGTCACGCAGACGACCTTGTCGATCCCTTCGCTCTTCGGCGCCATCATGAGCGTCGGCGTCGCCAGCGCCAACTCGATCCTGCTCGTCACCTTCGCCCGCGAGCATCGTCAAGAAACGGGCTGTAGCGCCACGGAAGCGGCTATGATGGCGGGCGAGACGCGGCTGCGGCCGGTGCTCATGACGGCCGGCGCCATGTTCGTCGGGCTCATCCCGATGGCGGTCGGCATCGGCGAAGGTTCGGAGCAGAACGCCGCCTTGGCCCGCGCCGTCCTGGGCGGCGTGGCGTTCGGCACCTGTGCCACGCTGCTCTTCGTGCCCTTCCTCTACTCGATCCTCCGCCGCGGAGCCTTCAAGCCTGTCGAGGACTACCGATGATGGATCAGATCACGACTCCGCCGTCCGACGCGGAAGATCTAAGGCGGGCGGAGGAGCACGGCGAGGACGACCGGTCTGACCGCGATGCTGCGTTCGACACGCGAGAACGCCTGGATGAGACGGGTCGCCAGGACGACACTCCCGATCACGACATTCTAAGTCTCGATCGCGACGGAGCCGACCATGACCGGGAGGCCGACCAGGGTGGCTCCGAAAAGCGGCATTTCCCTTCGCGGTGGGTCTTCGTCGGAGCGGCTGTCCTGGTGTGCTGCCTCCTCGCATGGGGGATCTATGGTCACTGGAAGCAGAGTTCCGCGGCCAGCGAAACGCAGAACCAGTCGGCCACCATGGTGCCTGACGTCCGCGTGGTCGCGGCTCAAGCCCAGGACGCCCCGGTCGACCTCGACCTCCCGGGCGAGACCCAGCCTTTCGACAGCGCCAATATCTATGCGCGGGCGACGGGCTATATCTCCGAGCGCAAGGTCGACATCGGCTCGCGCGTGAAGGCGGGTGACCTCCTGGTGCATATCGCGGCCCCGGATCTCGACCAGCAGCTGGCGCAGGCCAATGCCCAACTGGGGCAGGTCAGGGCGGCGCTCCTCCAGGCCCAGTCGAACGTGACCCAGTCGGAAGCCAACCTGAACCTCGCCAAAGTGAACCTCGGCCGGGCTGCGGCCTTGGTGGGGCAGGGCTTCGAGACATTGCAGAACCGCGATCAGCTCGTCGCCAATCAGGCGTCGCAGAGTGCGAACCTCGATGCCGCGAAGGCAGGCGTGAAGGTGGCGGATGCCAATGTGGAAGCGCAACAGGCGGCCATCGACCGCCTGAAGGCGCTGACCTCGTTCGAGGACGTCAAGGCTCCGTTCGACGGCGTCGTCACGGTCCGCAACGTCGATCTCGGTGACCTCGTGAACGCTGATTCGTCGACCGGGACGCCGATGTTCACGGTCGAGAAGGAGGACATTCTGCGGGTCATGGTGCAGGTGCCGCAGAACTCCGCCATCGGGGTGCGCGACGGGCTCGAAGCCAAGATCAGCGTGCCGCAGATGCCGGGGCGCACCTTCGTGGGCGAGGTCACGCGCAGTTCGTCGGCGCTGCAGTCTTCCGCCCGCACCCTGACGGTCGAAGTCGACGTCCCGAACCAGGCGAACGTCCTTCGGGCTGGACTCTACGCCTACGTTTCGCTGGCGATCCCGCGCATCCATCCCGACATCGTTCTTCCCTCGGAGACGCTCATCTTCGATCAGGAGGGAACCCACGTGGCGGTCGTGACCGACGACAAGATCAGGATGGTGCCGATCCACATCGCCCGCGATTTCGGTACCTCGATCGAAACCGACCAGGGTCCCGACAAGGACGCCAAGGTCGTCCTCAATCCGTCCGCGTCCCTGCGCGAAGGGTCGAAGGTGAAGGTCGAGACGGACGAGAAGGCGAGCCAGGCCGGGCAAGGCGAACCGGCTCAGAAGTGAAGAATGGTCGTCGTTTGGGCTCGAGCTTTTGCGCGTCGCCATGGCAAGGAGCGCGCCCCGCAGCAGTCCAGTGCTGCCTAGAGTAGGGGCCACGCTCCGCAACGGTGCTGTTCAGTTCGCAGTTGGCCGACAGTCCTCGGTCGGAGCAAACGAGACACCTCATACCGGTCTGCACTGAAGCAGACTCCTGCATCTGGACCCTCATCCTGAGCCGCCGTCGTAGACGGCGAGTCGAAGGATGGGCAACCCCCTCACCCTTGGCCCATGCTTCGAGACGGCCCTGCGGGCCTCCTCAGCATGAGGATCGTGGAAAAGCGGCTCAGTGCGACGAGTTCACGTCAACGCAGGTTGTGATCAGACCGGAAACGGCGACCATGGCCGCCGCTGTTCCGGACCTTCCGACTTCAGGTCTTCTCCCACGCCACCACGGTCTGTTTCTGCTGCCCGAGACCCGCGATGCCGAGCGCCACGGTATCGCCGGCTCTGAGGTAGGTCGGAGGTTTCATGCCCATGCCGACGCCGGGCGGCGTGCCGGTCGTGATGACGTCACCTGGTTCGAGGACCAGGAAGTGGGAGATATAGGAGACGAGCTGCACCACGTTGAAGATCATGGTGGCGGTGGTGCCGGTCTGCATCCGCTTGCCGTTGACGTCGAGCCACATGTCGAGCGCCTGGACGTCGGGGATCTCGTCTGGTGTCACGAGCCATGGCCCGAGCGGCCCGAAGGTGGCGCAGCCCTTGCCCTTCATCCACTGGCCGCCGCGCTCGGTCTGGAACTCTCGCTCGGATACGTCGTGGCAGACGCAGAAACCCGCGACGTGGTCGAAGACCTCCTTTTCGTTGATGTAGGAGGTACGCTTGCCGATGACGATCGCGAGCTCGACCTCCCAATCGGTCTTCTCGGACGCCTTGGGCAGCATGACGTTGTCGTGCGGGCCGACGATGCAGTTCGGCGTCTTGTTGAAGAGGATCGGCTCCTTGGGGATCGGGGCACCCGTTTCGGCCGCATGATCCGCGAAGTTCAGCCCGACCGCGATGAAGTTGCAGGGCCGACCCACGCAGGCACCCAGGCGCGGCGTCCCCGAGACGATCGGCAGGTCGTCGAGCTTCGCCGCCTTGATGCGGGCGAGCGCATCCGGACCGAGATGATCTCCGGCGAGGTCAGGCACGATGTGGCTGATGTCGCGCAGCGTATCGCCGTCGACCAAGCCCGGCTTCTCGTGTCCGGCATCGCCGTAGCGGACCAGTTTCATAGTGTTCTCCCATGGTCCGGCACGCCGCAGCGGGACGGCCGGTTGGCCGGACTATGCGTCCAGGGCGTTTCTCCGACAAGGGTTCCGGGTGTTGCGATCGGTGGTAACCCGCGATTCTGGTTTGGCCGCTAGGCTGGTATCGAGGGTCTCGTACAGGGCGGAACGTCGAATGGGTCAGCCAGCTTCAGAGGCGAAGCGGACCATAGACCGGTATCGCGGGCGCAGCCAAGCGACCCAGCCGCATCCTGGGTCGCGCGCTGGTTTGCTGCGTCGCTTGGCGCGCTTCGCGATGACGGACCGCGAGGCCCAAGGTTTGACAACGATCCACACGTTCTGATGCCGATCGCCGCGCAGGCCGGACGGGCCGGACCGAACTCGCTCACCACGTCGCTACTTTCGCCGCTCCGCCTGCCCGTCGCGGTCATTGTCGGCTGCGGACTTGTTCTGGCCCTGACGGGCGGCAAGGCTCTGCTGGTATGGCGGACCGGGGTCTTTCTCGACCCCGACGACGCCATGCGGGCCGTCGAGGTGCGGGATTTCCTGGCCGGGCAGGGCTGGTTCGACATGGTCCAGCACCGCATGGCGCCCGGCCACGGCGTTCCGATGCACTGGTCGCGGCTGGCCGATCTGCCTCTCGCGGCCGGGATCGAACTGGTGAAGCCGGTGCTGGGGTTCGAGACGGCCGAGCGGGTCGTCCGCCTGCTTCAGCCGATCGCGTGTCTGGTCGTGTTCATGACCGCCCTGGCCCGGCTCGGCGGCAGGCTGCTCGGCCCATGGGGCGTGCTGGCCGTGACGCTGCTTGCGGCCTGTTGCCTCGAAACCGTCGGGGTCTTCATCCCCGGTCACATCCATCACCATGCGCTGCAGGTCACGCTGCTCATGGTGCTCGCCGCCTTGACGGTGGGCGGTGTCTCGCACCCCGGCGGGCGGGCGGGCCGCGCCGCCTGGGCCGGCGGGCTATCGGCCCTGACCATGGCCATCAACCTCCAGAACCTGCCGTTCGTGCTCGTGACGGTGGCGGCCTTCGGCCTCGGCTGGCTGATCCGGGGCGCGACTTTCGACACGGCGCTGCGCAGCTTCGCTCTCGCGTCCATGGCCGGAACGGGTGTGGTCTTCCTGCTCCAGGTCCCGCCGGATCGCTACCTCGACGCGACACGAGATGCCTTCGGGGCGCCGCATCTCCTGGCCTTCTGGATCGCCGGGGCCGGCCTCTTGATCCTCGCGGCCTCGCGCCGGCTCCTCGGAACACCCTTCCGCCGTGGCCTGGCGGCGGTCCTGCTCGGCGCGGTTCTCCTGATCGTGGTGGAGCGCACCTTTCCGGGCTGTCTCGGCGACCCCTACGCGGATGTCGACCCGCTGCTCAGGACCCGCTGGCTCGACGAGGTGGGCGAGGCGATGCCGCTGGAACGCCTGCTGCGAAGGGACCCGCTCGGCACGATCCCGATCGTCGCGGCGCTGGTGTCGGGACTGATGTTCGCCGCCGCCGCTGCCTGGCGCAGCCAGGGCGAGCGGCGGGTCGCCTGGCTCGTGGTGGCCGGCTTCGCGGTCGCCGGAACCGCAGGTGCGGTCTGGGAAGTGCGGGTCGCCGCATCCGCCGAACCCTTCGCGGCACTCGGGGCCGGTTGGGCGCTCTGCCGATGGTTCGACCCCGCACGGCCGCGAAAGCCCATGGCGGCCTTGCTCTGCGTTCTCTCGGGTCTGGCGCTGACGCAGGCCGGCTGGGCGGCCGCGATGCCGCTGCTCGCGCAGGCCTTCGAGGCTCGCCCGGGTTCGAGTGCGGCAGGACCGAGGGCTGACGCCGCGACCTGTTTCGCGCCCGCCGGTTACGGGCAGCTGGCGGCGCTGCCGCCCGGGCTCGTCCTGTCGACCATCGATCCCGGTTCTGAGATCCTGGCCTACACGCCGCACGCCGTCTTGGCGGCGCCCTACCATCGCAACGCTTACGGCAACCGTCTCTCCTTGCTGGCCTTCGATGCCGAACCCGCTGCGGCCAAGGCGATGGTCTTTGCGGGAGGGGTGGCCTACGTCGTCATCTGCCTCACGTCCCCCGAAGTGATCGACATCGCCCGGCATGCGCCCGAGGGTCTCGCGGCGCGGCTCGTGGCCGGGGATGTGCCGGCTTGGCTACGGCCCGTCGGATCCGAGTCGGGGCCGATCCGCACCTTGGCCGTGGTGCGTTAGCCGAGACGCGGATCAGCTCTTCACCCTGACATACTCGCCTGGCGCATCGCAGAGCGGGGCCAGCTTCCCGTCGCCGGGGCGACGCGCCGGGACCTTTTCGGGTGCCTGCTGGATCACCCAAGCGAGCCAGTCGGGCCACCAACTCCCGGCGGTCTCGACCGCGGCCGCCACCCAATCCTCGAAGCTGCCTTCGACCGAGGGGCCGGACCAATACTGGTATTTGGCCTTGCCCGGCGGGTTGACGACGCCCGCGATATGACCCGACCCCGAGAGGACGTAGCGCATGGGACCACCGAAGAACTTGGCCCCGGTGAACACGGACCTGGCGGGCGCGATATGGTCTTCCCGCGTCGCGAGATTGTAGACCGGGATCGTGACGCGTCCGAGGTCGAGGGCCTCGCCGCCGATCGTCATTTCGCCTTGGGTGAGCTTGTTTCCGAGATAGCAGTTGCGCAGGTAGAAGGCATGGTTGGCGGCCGGCATCCGGGTCGAATCCGAATTCCAGGTCAGGAGGTCGAAAGGCATCGGTGCCTTTCCCTTGATGTAGTTGTTGACCACATAGGGCCAGATCAGTTCGTTCGGTCTCAGCATGTTGAAGGCGTTGGCCATCTTCGCGCCGTTCAGGTAGCCGGTCTCCTTCATTTCGGCTTCGATGGCGTCGATCTGCTCCTCGTCGGCGAAGACCTTGAGGTCGCCGGCGTCGCGGAAATCGGTCTGCGCCGTGAAGAAGGTGGCGCTGGAGATCCGCCGGTCTTCCTTGGCCGCCATGAAGGCCAGCGTCACGGCGAGCAGCGTTCCGCCCACGCAGTAGCCGATCGTCGTCACGTCCTGTTGCCCCGTCGCGGCCTCGATGGCGTCGATGCCCGCCAGAATGCCGTCGCGCATATAGGCCTCGAAGCCCATGTCGGCGTGGCGCTCGTCCGGGTTGACCCAGGACACGATGAAGACCGTAAGCCCCTGTTGGACGCACCAGCCGATGAAGCTCTTCGCCGGATTGAGGTCCAGCACGTAGAACTTGTTGATCCAGGGCGGCACGATGAGCAGCGGGCGCCGATACACCTCCGCGGTCGAGGGGGCGTACTGGATCAGCTCCATCAGGTCGTTGCGGAACACCACCTTGCCGGGCGTCATC
>CAXUOD010000060.1:0-12686 GCA_964252585.1 uncultured Lichenihabitans sp.
CACTGCGGGCAGCTCATCAATTCGGGAAGCAGCCTTTCGTCAAATGAGAGGCCTTTCGTCGGCGCCCTGGTCACGGCCGCTGCCTTTGCGCCGTGGCAAGAGAATTGCGAGCAGTAAGCAGCTGCATGTCACGCAATGCTGGCACTGGTTCCTACGCGGGCAGGACGACCACCTTCGTCTTCACCGGCGTCTGCGAATAGAGATGGATCATGTCCTGGCTGAGCAGGCCGACACAACCGCTCGTGCGGCCTGTGCCGATCGACTCCGGCTCGCTGCTGGCGTAGATCGTGTACAGCGTATAGACGCCGTTCTGGTAGAGATGCAGGGTGCGGGCGCCGAGCGGGTTGTCGAGGCCGCCTGGCATGCCGTGGGCGTATTTGGCGGCCTCGGGCTGGCGCTTGATCATTTCCGCGGGCGGTGTCCACGTCGCCCATTCGGACTTGCGCCCGACATAAGCGTCACCGCTCCACAAGAACCCGTCGCGGCCGACATTGGCGCCATAACGGGTGGCGGATCCATCGCCCTCGATGCGGTAGACGTAGAAGTTCTTGGGATCGACGACGATCGTGCCAGGCGCTTCCTTGGAGTCGTAACGAACCGTTCGGCGGTAGTATTTCGGATCGACCTTGCTGATATCGACGGCAGGGATCGGGAACTTCTCGTCTGGCATCGGCCCATAGGTCTTCGCCGCCTCGGCGAGGAACAAAGCGTCGGACGTCGCACAACCAGCCAGCCCGAGCGCACCGACCCCGACGGCCGAGCCGACCAGAAACGAGCGGCGGTTCAGAAACCCCACCCGGCGCCCGAGCGGAGCGCTGTCGCCGGCATCGGCATTCCCACCGTCCTTCATCATGATTCCACGCCCCATGTCTGCGGCCTGATGAGGGAACGCTTCGCCATTCACCCATCGAGCTTTCTGCTCAGCCGAGATAACCGGTGCTCGGCGCGACTGGCAAGCTTTGCCTTCGCAGGTTTTGCGAAGACTGCGACTTGGAGGCCCTTCAGCGCGAAGCCAGCCTCGTGGGCTCGATCGACTCACCGGTCGGTTCCACGTCCATTGATCGGATCCCGCGGCGCACAAGTCGGGCTCGGATCATCCGGCTTCGCACGATACGGTCCCTGAGTCCGGCAGCGTTGACGGATTCGGATGGCGCGACCATCTTCGAGATAGAACCGCATGGCCCGACCTCGTCGCCAAGCTGTCGAGAGGCCTCAAGGCTCGCCAGGAAGGAAGCTCTCATGTCGCTCGCTACCCTCGAACCCATCGTCGATACCGCTCCGGCGGCAACGCAAGGCCGCGGCCGCATCTACGCCTCGATCACGGACACGATCGGCCATACGCCACTCGTGCGCCTCAGCCGTCTCGCGGCCGAGAAGGGGTGCAAGGCCGAAATCCTGGCGAAGCTCGAGTTCTTCAATCCGTTGTCGAGCGTCAAGGACCGCATCGGCGTCAATATGATCGACAGTATGGAAAAGGCGGGACGGATCGCGGCCGGCCGGACCACGCTGGTCGAACCGACCTCGGGGAATACGGGGATCGCGCTTGCCTTCGTGGCGGCCGCCCGCGGGTACAAGCTCGTGCTGGTGATGCCGGAATCGATGTCGATCGAGCGGCGCAAGATGCTGCTCCTGCTCGGCGCGGAACTCGTCCTCACGCCGGCGGCCCAGGGCATGAAGGGCGCCATCGCCAAGGCGGAGGAGATCGTCGCGACGACGCCGGGCGCCATCATGCCCCAGCAATTCGAGAACGCCGCCAACCCTGAAATCCACCGCCGCACCACGGCCGAGGAAATCTGGACCGATACCGCCGGCGACATCGATGTCTTCGTGGCCGGTGTCGGTACGGGTGGCACCATCACGGGGGTGGCGCAGGTGCTGAAGCCGCGCAGGCCCGGGCTGCGCGTCGTCGCGGTCGAGCCGGAGGATTCGCCCGTCCTGTCGGGTGGCCAGCCCGGCCCGCACAAGATCCAGGGGATCGGGGCTGGCTTCGTGCCGGGCGTGCTCGCGCGGGACCTGATCGACGAGGTCGTGACCGTGAGCAATCAGGCGTCTTTCGACACTGCCCGCCTCGTGGCGCGGCTCGAGGGAATACCGGTCGGGATTTCCTCCGGCGGGGCCTTGGCGGCGGCCGCCGAGATCGGCAGCCGCCCCGGCATGGACGGCAAGCGGATCGTCGTCATCATTCCGTCGTTCGCGGAACGCTACCTGTCGACGGCCCTCTTCGACGGGCTGTGACGGAGGCTGTCGCTGGCTGCGGGCCGCGTCGGCGCTCGAGAACGGCGGCGGCCTTCGGACCCGGAGGCTGCGACACTTTCGCTTGACAGAGACCTTCATCGATCGTTGTTTGTACACCAACGATGACCGCTCTTCGGGGACCTGGATATGAACGGTTTGGATCGTCGACAGTTCAATCGTCTGTTGGGCCTTGGGCTCGCTGGCGCTGCAGCCGGTGGCGGGACTTCTGCCTCGCTGGCTCAGGCCGCCAAGACCATCACGGTCCTCAACTGGCAGGGCTACGGCACCGACGAGGTCTTCGCGCTCAAGGCCTTCAAGGCCGCGACCGGCATCGACGTGAAGCACGACTATTACAACGCCGAACCCGAGATGCTGACGAAGCTGCGCACCAACCCCGGTGCGTACGACGTCGTGCTGATCAATACGGCACGCGACCGCCAGGCCCAGGCCGAGTCCCTCATCGACCCCATCGATTTCGCGGCGGTTCCCAATGCCGCGGCGATCGCGCCCGCCCTGAAGCAGCACCCCAACCTGTCGTTCGACGGGAAGACCTGGGGCGTACCCTGGGTGTGGGGCATGAATGCCCTGGCGCTGCGTCGTGGCAAGGGGCCGGTCGACAGCTACGCGGCTCTCGGCGAGCCGGCTTTCGCGAACCGCGTGGCGTTGTTCGATGACGCCGTGACCTCGGTGGCCGTGGGCGCCTTGATGACGGGTCAGAACATCAATGCGCCGACCGACATGAAGGCCATCGGCGACAAGTTGAAGAGCTTCAAGAAGGATGTGAAGCTCATCTGGTCGAGCGAAGACGAATGGAACAAGGCCTTCGCGGCCGATGCCTTCGATCTCTCGATCTACTGGTCGGGTGCGGTCGTGCGCTCGCAGAACATGAAGAAGCTCCCGGTCGACTTCACCATTCCGAAGGAAGGGGCGATCGGCTGGCTCGACAACCTGTGCATTCCGGCATCGTCGAGCAAGAAGGATCTCGGTCTTCAGTTCATCAACTACATGGTGGATCAGAAATTCTATTATGAATGGGCCACGACCTTGGGTGCACCGGCTTCGGCCAATGTCGCCGCGATGGAGTCGCTGCCGATCGACGACCTCAACCGCAAGATCCATAACCCCGAGTACCTGGCGAGACTGCAGTTCATGGGCGCTCTGCCGGACGATCGTCGGCAGGCCTACAACGACCTGTGGGAAGAAGTGAAAGCCTTCTACGCGGCCTGAGACAGCACCCGGGCGAGCGCCGCATGGCCAATGTCGCCGAGACCTCCCCGGCTATCGTTCGGCGGAGCGTGCCGTTTCGCCCCCAGGCTCGGCGCGGCGACCCGCCCCCCAGCGGGACGACGATCGCGCTTTTGAGCCCGGCCTATGGATGGCTTCTCGTCGCGGTGTTTCTGCCGCTCCTGGCCATGCTGGCGTTCAGCTTCCTGACCGCGACCCCTTTGGGCAACAAGCCCCTGGTGTTCACGATCAACAACTACCTCGCCTTCGAGCGGCGACCATACCTGGTCGGGGTCGCGTGGGAGTCCCTGAAGCTCGGCCTCTGGACCACGGGGTTTTGTGCCGTCCTCGGGCTGCCGGCCGCCCTGGCACTGGCTCGCGCCACGCAGGGCCGACTGCGGCAGACATTGTTCCTGCTGATCATCCTGCCGTTCTGGACCAACGGGCTCGTGCGGATCTTCTCCTGGACCATGGTCCTTCGGGAAGGCGGCCTTCTCGACCGGATGGTCCATGTCGTGCTCCCCGGGGCGCCGTCCATGGCCTTTCTTTACAGTGAGCCCGCGGTCGTGATCGGCCTCGTCCACGCCTACCTGCCCTATATGATCCTGACCTGCTATCTCGCGGTCGCCGAGATCGAGGACGGCGTCATCGATGCGGCCCGGTCGCTCGGCGCCCGCGCTCCGACCGTCTTCCTCACCGTGATCCTGCCGTTGGCGTTGCCCGGCCTGGTATCGGGTGCCATCCTGATCTTCGTGCCCGTGATCGGCGCCTTCATGGAACCGCGGATCTTGGGCGGCCGTATCGGCGTCACGATGGGAACGGTGATCGAGGACCAGTTCACGGCCGCCTTCAACTGGCCGCTGGGCGCCGCTTTGTCGTTCATGATGCTGGCCGCCGTCCTGTTCGTCTTCGCGATCTTCTCCGGCGTCCTGCGCGGCAGGCTCGCGGCGCAAGGGGCCGCATGATGGTGGCGTTCGGTCGAGGTTTCCTCGGCGCGATCATCGTCTTCCTCTACCTCCCCATCGTCGTGATGGTGGCGATGGCGTTCAACGCCTCGGAACTCTACGAACTGCCCTTCAGCCCCACGATGCACTGGTTCCGGCAGCTTGCCGGCAACGACAAACTCATCGATGCCAGCCGCAACAGCCTCCTGATCGCTATCGTCACGATGGTGCTGGCGACCGCCATCGGGACCTTGGCGGCGCTGGCGCTGTCGCGTCGCGCCTTCCGCGGGCGAACGCTCCTCAACGTGCTGCTGCTGCCGCCGATCGCCATACCCTGGCTGATCACCGGAACCGCCATGCTGGTCTTCTTCTACTGGACCGGGATCGGGCGCGGGCTGCACGCCATGATCATCGGCCACGTGGCGCTGGCGATCCCTTACGTGGTGCTGGTGGTCGGCACGGCGCTGAAGACGCTGCGGGTCGATCTCGAAGAGGCCGCCATGAGCCTCGGTTCGACACCCATCCACGCCTTCTTCTCCATCACGCTTCCCTTGCTGGCCCCGAGCATCGTGGCGGCGGCCCTGTTCGCCTTCGCGGTGTCGCTCGATCAGTTCGTCATCTCGTATTTCCTGGCGACTCCCGGCGTGTCGACGCTCCCGGTCGAGATCTATTCGTCGATCCGCAAAGGTTTCACGCCCGAGATCAACGCCGTATCGACACTGCTGCTCGGTGTCTCGATTTCGCTGGTGCTCGTCTTCGCGCTTTTGTCGAAGCCTGGAGGCAACCTTGAGCGGCGTTGAAGTCTCGGGCTTGTCCAAGGGCTTTTCGGCCTTGCGGGTGCTGGACGACATCTCGGCACGCTTCGAGGCCGGGCGGTTCACGAGCCTGCTCGGTCCTTCCGGATCCGGCAAGACGACGCTGCTGCGCATCATCGGAGGCTTCGTCGAGCCCGACGAGGGCCGGGTCATGATCGGCGGCCAGGATGTGACCCGCGAGCCGCTCTGGCGCCGCAACATCGGCATGGTGTTCCAGTCCTACGCCCTGTTCCCGCACATGAACGTCGGCGAGAACATCGCCTATGGGCTCCATCGGCGCGGGATCCGCGGGGCGGCGGCGGCCCGCGAGGTCGCGAGGGCGGTCGAGATGGTGCACCTCGAGGGTCTCGAGTCGCGCCGACCGAAGCAGCTTTCCGGTGGGCAGCAGCAGCGGGTGGCCCTGGCGCGCGCCATCGTGACGAAGCCACGCGTTCTGCTGCTCGACGAGCCGCTCTCGGCGCTGGACCGGCGGCTTCGGCAGGAGATGCAGGTCGAGCTGCGCCGCATCCAGCGCGACAGCGGCCTCACCACGATCTTCGTCACCCACGACCAGGAGGAGGCGCTGACGCTGTCGGATCGCGTGGCCATCCTGGACCGCGGCCGCATCGTTCAGGAAGACGTTCCGGCCACGATCTACGAAAGGCCGGCGACGCGGTTCGCCGCCGCTTTCCTCGGCGACGCCAACTTCTTCTCGGGCATCGTCGTGGCGGACGGCGTCGCGGTCGGCGGCCAGTTGATCCGCACCGCGGACCCCCTGCCCGCCGTCGGCACGGCCGTGACCCTGGCGGTGCGGCCGGAAAAGATGACGCTGAGGCCGGTCGGAGCTTCGGCCTTGGCCGAGGGCGGCAATGCCGTCGAGGCGACCTTGCGTGAGGTCATCTACGCCGGCGCCACCTCGACCTACCTGCTGGGAGGCCCAGACGGCGCCGAGATCAAGGTCTTTTCGCAAAACCGTGAACTCCCGACGGTCGAGCCCGGACGCCGCGTGATCCTGACCTGGTCGCCGACCCATTCCGTGCTGATCGCCGACTGACCCCGAGAAGACGTCAGAATGCTCCGCAACCCGACGGTACCGGCCTCCCGGGCCTGGTCGACCTGGTCGAACCGCCCGGCCGAAATGGTGTTCCTGCCGCTCGGCATCCGGCTGACACCGGTAGGCTTCGCGGGCAGCACGGGCCGCGCCACGCTGTTCCCGCCGGGAGAAGGGGTCCTGTTCGGCACGCATGCGCTCGATGCCGCGCGGGTTTCGCTCGAACTCCACCACGCCGGGACCGCGCTCGACTGGCACTACGAGAAGCTCGATCCGTTCACGATCGCCGGAGGTTGGAACGCGTCTCGGCTCGGCGAATGGGGGCTCCGGTTCTGGGTGAACCTTTGCGTCTCGGCCGAGGACGATTCGCCCGTGACGTTCGATGCGGGGACCGGAGCCGCGACCGTCAAGGTCGGCTCGCGATGGATGGCGCTCGTCTCGACCGACGCCGCGGTCCAGGTGACGGGTCATGCGACGCTCGAAGCCGTGGCCGACGATTACGAACGTCATGGCTACTTTGATCTGGCGGCCCGCGCCACGGAAGCGCCCGTGCTGGCGCTGCGCTTCAACCTCGAAATGGCGCGCGCCAACCGCTTCGCTGCCGCTGTGGCGGATCGGCGAGACCTGGCGGTCGCGAAGGCGGTTGCGGCGTTGCGGGCCGAAGGGCAACCCTCCTTGCCGTCGCAGACCGGTGCCCTCTCGGGCGGGCTCGATGCCATCCGCGACGTCATGGGCTGGAACACGGTGTGGGACCCCGTCAATGCCCGGCCCTACACGTCGATCAGCCGCAACTGGAACGAGGCCAAGTTCGGCGGCTTCGGGGTCTGGCTCGACGACCAGCTCTACGCGGCCCTGCTGACCGGTCTTTTCGACCCGGAGGTGGCGCGAGAGAACCTCGCCTGCGCCTTGGCCAGCGCCACGCCGCAGGGCAACCTCGCCTGCCTGGTCACGGCCGCCGACGCCTGGGTGGACCGCACCCAGATCCCGGTCGCCGCCTTCGTGGTGCGGCTCCTCGTGTTGCGGAGCGGCTCGCTGGCCCCAGCGCGGCTCGCTTATCGCACTCTGGCCCGCAACCACGCCTGGTGGTGGGCGAACCGCGACCCGCACGGCCGGGGGCTCTGTTCCTACGGCACGTCGGACGTCGGCGAAGGCCTCTACAAGGGCACCTCCTTCGGGTCGCGCAACGAATCCTCGATGGACAATGCGCCGATACACGACGAGGCCGCCTACGACCCCGAGACCCGCACGCTGGCGAGCTTCGACGTCGGCTTGAACAGCCTCCTGGCGCTCGACGCCGAGATGCTGGCCGAACTCGCGGCCGACCTCGGCTTCGCGGCCGAGGCCGAGGCTCATGCGGCGCGGGCCGAGGCGACGCGCGCGAAGATCCGGACGGAGCTCTGGGACGACGCGCGCGGGATCTTCGCCAACCGGCTGTGGTCGGGCGCCTTCGTGCGCAGCCTCGGGCCCACCAGCTTCTACCCCTTCGTGGCCGGCGTGCCGACGCCCGGGCAGACGCAGCGTCTCCTGGCCCACTTGGCGGACGAGCGCACCTTCGGCGGCCCCTTTCCGATCCCCGGAACGGCGCGCGACGATCCGGCCGCCAAGGACAATTCCTACTGGCGCGGCCGCATCTGGCCGCCGCTCAACTGGTTCGTCTGGCAGGGCCTGCGCCGGATGGAACGGCGGGTCGAAGCTTCCGATCTCGCGCACCGCAGCTTCGCCTTGTTCCGCGCCGCCTGGGACACGCGACGCCTCTGCCCCGAGAACTACAATGCCGAGACCGGCGAGCCACTCGACCAGCCCGACACCGAGGGCTTCTACAGCTGGGGGGCGTTGATGCCCGCCATGGCGGTCGGAGAGGTGATGGACCACACGCCCTGGGGCGGCTGGGAACTGACGAACACCGGCGAGGATCTCGCACTCGGACCGATCGAGAGCCCGGTCGGCTCGGTGCGCGTCGAGGTCGAGGCCGGCGTGCTCTCCCTGTGTCGAGGCGATCGGCCGCTGCTGTCCACGGACATCGTGGGGCGATTGTCGGAGCTGCGCTTGGTCGACGGGCTCTTCTCCGTCACCCTGCCGGAGACCTTGGCGACGGGCTGCCGCCTGACGCTGCCGCAGGTCGATGGCGGTCGCGTGCTCATGGCCCGGGCCGGCATCCGAGAGATCACGTGGGACATGGGACCCGACGGGATGAGACTGGCGCTCGGGCCGGAAGACGCCGGGACGACCGTGACGATCGTGTGGCGCGCTCGAGAACCTTAGCCGGCGCGGGCCATCGCCCAAGCATCTCCGAGGCACCAGGGGAAAGGACCAAGATGCCGAAGATCTCGCGACGCTCTCTCCTGGCCGGGGCCGGCGGCAGCCTGGCGCTGCCGATGCTCGACTGGCCGGCTGCGGCCGACACACCGCCCGCGGCGACCGGCAAGCCGCCCAACATCCTCTTTATCCTGGCGGACGACATGGGCTACGCGGACCTGTCCTGCACCGGCCGCCCGGACTTCACGACCCCGCACATCGACCGTATCGCGAAGGATGGGCTGCGCTTCACCCAGGCTTACGCAAATTCGGCCGTCTGTTCGGCGACCCGCACGGCGCTCATCACCGGCCGCTACCAGGACCGGCTCGCGATCGGCCTCGAAGAGCCTCTTGCGGCCAATGTGGCGGGGCTACCCCCCACGCATCCCACGCTGCCCTCGCTGTTGCGGGCCAGGGGCTATCACACGGCCTTGATCGGCAAGTGGCACCTCGGCTTCCTTCCCGATTACGGACCGCTGAAGAGCGGCTACGAGCACTATTACGGGATCCGCGGCGGCGCGGCCGACTACTTCAACCATGATCATACGCTGTGGAACGAAGACGTGCTGGCCCACGAGGCCGGCTACCTCACCGACCTCTTCGGCGACCAAGCGGTACGGCTCATCGGCGACTTCGCGGCGACGGACAAGCCCTTCTTCATGAGCCTGCATTTCACGGCCCCGCACTGGCCCTGGGAAGGGCCGACCGACGCGGCCGAGTCGGCCCGGATCGCGGCCAAGCACGACCCGGAGGCGCTCGGCGATTTCGACGGCGGCAACCAGCAGACCTATGCGGCCATCGTGACCCGCCTGGACCAGCAGGTCGGCCGCGTGCTCGACGCGCTCGACGGCGCCGGCGTGGCCGAGAACACGATCGTGGTCTTCACGAGCGACAATGGCGGCGAGCGTTTCTCCGACACCTGGCCCTTCACGGGCAAGAAGACGGACCTGCTCGAAGGCGGCCTGCGCATCCCGGCGCTGCTCCGCTGGCCGGGCCGCGTTCCGCCTGGCTCGATCAGCAGCCAGGTCATGATCTCCATGGACTGGCTGCCGACCCTCACGGCCGCGGCCGGCACCGCGCCGGACCCGGCCTACCCGAGCGACGGCATCGACCTCCTCGACCACCTCCGCTCCGGCGTGCCGGACGCGCCGCGCGTGCCGGACGCGCCGCGCGTCCTTTACTGGCGCTACCTCAACAAGAACCAGCGCGCGGTGCGCGACGGCGATTGGAAATATCTCGAGATCATGGGCAACAGCTTCCTCTTCGACGTCGTGCAGGACCCGCTGGAGCGCGCCAACCTCAAGCTCCGCCAGCCGGAGGTCTTCGCGCGGTTGAAAGCCCAGTGGGAGGCCTGGAACGCCACCATGCTGCCCTTCACGAGCGACACCTATTCCTACAGCCTGTCGGGCGAGGAGCTGGCCGACCATTACGGCGCGCCCGCCACGATCGAAGGCTCCGAAGGGCGTGCCAAATAGGCAGCCCCCGATCACGCCGGTCCGGGCTTGGCAGCGACCCAGACGAAATGCTTGCGGCCGCGCGTCCCGTGCGCCCGTACCGGAACCGCCTCGGCCACGAAACCGACCCGGCGAAGACGGAGCGTGAAGCTCTCGTCGGGCGTGGCCGACCACAGGGCCAGCCTGCCTCGGGGACGTAGCGCCGCCAGGGCGGCCCCGAGGCCTCGGACATCGTAGAGTGCGTCGTTGCCCTTCCGGGTGAGGCCGTCCGGGCCGTTGTCGACGTCGAGCAGGATGGCGTCATAGGTGCCGCGGGCGTCGCGGATCAGCCGTCCGACGTCGGTTTCGAGCACCGTCACCCGCGGGTCCTCGAGGCTTCCCGCATGGATCTCCGCCAGGGGACCGCGTCCCCAGGCCACGACGGCCGGCACGAGTTCCGCCACGACGATGGCGGCATCAGGCCCGAGCAGGCCGAGCGCCGCCCGCAGCGTGAAGCCCATGCCGAGTCCACCGATCAGCACGCGGGCGCCGGCCGATGCGGCGAGCCCGGCGCAGCCGAGCCGAGCCAGCGCTTCTTCCGACCCTCCGACACGGCTGCTCATCAGTTCCGCGCCGTCATCGAGCCGGATGACGTATTCGCTGCCGCGCCGCAACAGGCGTAACCGTCCGCCGCCGTCCGGGATCGGCGCCGTATCGAGCAGGGTCCAGGGCGTCACCTGGAGGTCCGTCGTAGGGCCGAGGCATGATCGAACATCGAAAACCGCCTGATCGCCTTGATCCCCATGCGGAAGCGCCTTTCTGTCGTCTGCTACCTGGATCGGGGCGGGCCCCGCAGGGATCATAAGCTTTCGTAAAACCAACAAACGAGAGGAAAAGACTTATGAGCAGGCCACGTCTAACCGATGAAGATGGCGAGGTTCGCGAACTGACCGCCAAGGACCTGCGGCTTTCGAGCCTATCGCCGAAGTCGACCCTGGCATGGTCGAGATCATGACCGCTGTAAACAAGAGCGGACGCTACAAGGCCGAGCGAACCAGAATGCACATCGGCTTTCGCTGGGATCCCGATCTTGTCGCCAGCAGCAAAGCGAACGTTAAAAGTTACAATACCCGTATTGAACAGATCATTGGCGAGGCGCAGCGACTTTCGTTGTGACCTGACCCGTTTTGGGAGCAAAACCGCTGATCGACGCACCCTTTGTTCGCGCCTCGAACACGCGGCAGTTGGGACCAGGAGGATCATGGTGGCCAAGCCTCAGTGCCCCATTGCCGTCCGGACCTCTTCCACCCTCCTCTCCAGCCCATTCCACGCCGGAGCCCGGGGCGCGAATCGGGCGCGGAGGTAGCGCAGAAGGTCGGCCACCTGTCGATCGGAGAAGCTGTCGCGAAAGGCCGGCATGGCGCCGAGATCGGCATGGGCCGGCACCGCGATGCCGTCGAGCACCACATGGAGCAGGTTGTCGGGCCCGGCCGCGGCGACGCTGGTGTTGAGCGCCAGATTGGGCCGCGCGCCGAACAGCGCGGTTCCATCGGCCTCATGGCAGGCCGCGCAGGCGCCGGCATAGAGGCGCGCCCCTTCGCCCGACAGTGCAACGGCCCGCGATCGCGCTGCGGCATCGAGCGTCGCCGCCAGGAAGTCGGGATCTTCGGCTGGCGCCGGTCCGCCGAGCCACGCCAGATAGGTCGCCATGGCCCGCAAGTCGACATCCGGCAGGCTGCCGAGCTCGGCCACCACCTCCGCCATCGGACCTGCCGCCACCCCGTGATGGCGGGAGGAGCCTGTTCGTAGATATGCGAAATATTCGTCATATGTCCAACGGAGCGGCGCCAGCGAGGACGCGGTCAGCGAAGGAGCGTGCCAGCCGTCGACCGTGCCGCCGCCGAGATGCGCCGCCCCTCCCTGCTCGGCCCCGAAGAGATTGCGCGGGCTGTGACAGGCGCTGCAATGGCCGAGCCCCTCGACGAGGTCGCGGCCGCGGTTCCACTGGTCGGACCGCGCGGGGTCGGGCTCGATCACGCCCGCCTTGAGGAACAGCGCGTTCCATCCCGCCATCAAGAAGCGGAACGAGAAGGGGAAGCGCATCGCCGCGGGCGGCACCGCTTGCAACACGGCCGGTTCCGCCATCAGGAAGGCGTAAAGGGCCTCGAGATCGGCCTCACCGACCTTGGCGAAGCTCGGATAGGGATGGGCCGGGTAGAGGTGGTGGCCGTCGCGGCTGATTCCCTGCCGCATGGCGCGTTCGAAGGCCGGGTAGGACCAGGCCCCGATGCCGGATACGGGGTCGGGCGAGATGTTGCTGGCGTAGACCGTGCCGAACGGCGTCGCGATGGCTCGTCCCCCGGCAAGGCCGAGCCGGCCCTGTGGGTCGCCATGGCACACCGCACAATCGCCGACCGCAGCCGCTAGCCGCCCCCGTGCGATCGTTGCGGCCGCGTAAAAGCCCGCATCGGGCCGCGGCACCGGCGCGAACGCGGGACGCCAGGGCAGAGCCAGCGTGCCGAAACCGACAAGCGACGTGCAACCCGCTACGACCGCGGCGCCGAACGTCCCGAGCCGCGACCACCAGCGGCGAGCGGGCCCGCCAAACGCCGTACACCAGCAACGCCCCGCCGACCGCGTGCCCGGTGAACCCCGCGACGAACCCCGGGCCGCGTCCCCGGTCGAGGTCGGCCTCGGTCGCGACCACCGC
>CAXUOD010000060.1:12696-19949 GCA_964252585.1 uncultured Lichenihabitans sp.
GCTTGCCGGGAAACGGGTAGCGGACCAGCACCCACGACAGCAGCAGCCCGAAGACCGCGTTGACGAGCGCGGCGAACAGCGCCGTCCCGAACGACAGCTTCAGCGACGCGACCACCCGCGGCGCGGTCGTCCGGGTTTCGACCCAGGCTCGGCACGCCGAAGCCTCTCCGGGTCGAGCACCGCGAGCACGCGTTCGGGCGTGAAGGGCGGCTCGCGGAACCGCAGGCCCGTGGCGTCGAAGATCGCATTGGCGATCGCCGCGGCGCTCGGCACCGAAGCGGATTCGCCGGCGCCGAGCGGCGGCTCGTTCGGCCGATCCATGGTCACGACATCGATGGCCGGCAGTTCCGGAAAGGTGATGATCGGATAAGCGCCCCATTCCCGGCTCGCCACGGCCTGCGAATCGAAGGTGACCCGCTCCTTCATGACCCGGCTCGTCGACTGGATGACGTTGCCGTGGATCTGATGCGCGATGCCGTTCGGGTTGATCATCAGCCCGGCATCCTGGCCGACGACGACGCGCGTGACCTCGACTACGCCGGTCTCCTTGTCGACCGCGACATCCGCCACCCAGGCCGACCAGGCGGCCGCCGTCCCCGGGAACTTGCCATGAACATAGACCGCATAGGCGAAACCGCGCCCGAACACGCGGGTGCCGTCGCCGCCATGGCTCAGAGGCGCCGCATGCGGCAGCCAGCCGGCCCGCTCGGCCACGGCCTCGACGAGGTCGCGCGCCCGGGGGTCGTCGAGAACGCGTAGGCGATACGCGATGGGGTCGACACCGGCCGCCACGGCCAGTTCGTCGATATAGCTCTCGTGCGCGAAGCTGTTCGGCAGAGACGACACGCCACGCAGCCAGGAGGCGCGGGCGATCGGCGCCATGTCGTGGACCGTGACGCGCGCATGGTCGAAGCGGTAGGGCGGGATGGCGGTCCGGTCGCCCATCTCGAAGACCTGCGGCTCGGCGGCGAGCGTGCCGGTCAGCAGCAGCGCCAGGGTCGGGGCGCCGTTCGAGGGATAGCGGGTCGCGAAGTCGTAGGCCGCCGGCCGGCCTTCGGCATCGAGCCCACCGTCGACGTCCATGACCTGGGCGGTCCCCTTGGGCTCCCAAAGATGCTCCTGTTCGCGGGTGAGCTGCACTCGCACGGGCCTTCCGACGGCGCGCGACAGGAGCACCGCGTCGGCCGAGACGTCGTCGGCGCAGTTCCGTCCGTAACAACCCGCCGCCTCGAAGCGGATGACGCCGATCCCCTCTTCGGGCCACCCGAGCAGCAGCGCCAGGTCGGCGCGCAGGAGGAGCGGGCTCTGCGTGCCGGACCAGACGGTGGCGGTCTCGGCCCCGACGTCCGCGACCGCGCAGGAGGGTCCGATCGCGCCGTGCATCTGGTAGGGCCAGACGTAGGACCGCGTCATCCGCTCGGCGGCGCCGGCGAGCGCCGTATCGACGTCGCCGCGGTCGAGCAGCACGCGCGGACGCGACGGATTGGCCCGGATGGCGCGCTCCGGGGCATTGAGGTCGGGGAGTTCGGGCGGGGAGGTCCAGACCACCGCGAGGCTGGCGGCGGCGCGCGCCGCGTCTTCCTCACGTTCGCAGACCACGCCGACGAAATCGCGGATCACCACCACGGCGACGAGGCCGGGCACCGCGGCCACCGACGCCTCGTCGACCGACACGAGGCTATTGCCGACATGCGGCCCGACGTCCATGCCAGCATAAGGGGGCCGGACGACGCGACCATGCAGCATGCCGGGGACGCGGACGTCGTGCACAAAGCTGAAGGTGCCGGTGGCCTTGGCCGGGATGTCGGTGCGCGGCACCGGGCGGCCGACCACCCGGTATGTCGCGGAGTCCTTGACCTCCTGTTCCGCGCCGAAGCCCAGCACGACCCGGCGGCCCGCCACGAGATCGCCGTATGACACGAAGCGGTTATCGGGCGCCGGCGCCCGGACCACCCCGCCGTCGACCGCCAAGGCTTCGTCCGCAAGGCCCCAGAGTTTCGCCGCCTCGCCCACGAGATAGGCGCGGGCGCGGGCCGCGGCTTGCCGCAGCGGGACCGCCGTGACCTGGATGGTCTCGCTCGCGATCGTGCCGCCCTGGTTGGGGACGAGCCCCGTATGGCCCAGCACCATGTCGACGCTGCCGACCGCGACGTCGAGTTCCTCGGCCACGATCTGAGCCAGCGCGGTTCGGATGCCGGTGCCGAGATCGACATGGCCATTGTAGCCCGTCACCCGGCCCTGGCCGTCCACAGCGATGAAACGCTCGCGGGCCTCGGCGGCGGGTTTGGGCGAGGCGGCTTCCGGTTCCTCGTGCAGCGGACCGGCGCCATGCGGCGCCCGCACGACCAACAGCAGACCTTCCGCATCAGGTCTCGTCTCGCGCGTCATGCGGACGGGTCCGGGCTCGCGAGCAGGGCTGCCGCACGATGCACGGCTTTCATGATCTCGATGTGGGTGCCGCAGCGGCAGAGGTTGTAGCGCAGCGCATGGCGGATCTCGGCGTCCGTCGGAGCGGGGTTGCGATCCAGCAAGGCCTTGGCGGTCATGATCATGCCGTTGAGGCAGTAGCCGCATTGGGCGGCCTCTTCCAGGATGAAGGCCTGCTGCACCGGATGGGGGTTCTCGGGCGAGCCGAGCCCTTCCAGCGTCACGATGCTCCGACCCTGCAGCACGCGCAGCGGCGTCACGCAGGAGCGGGCCGCGACGCCGTCGATCAGCACCGTGCACGACCCGCATTCACCGAGGCCGCAGCCGAATTTCGGGCCGTTCAAAGCGAGGTCGTTGCGCAAAACATAGAGCAACGGCGTGTCGGGCGCCGCCGAAGGGGCGTGCATGCGACCATTGACGGTAAGTTGAAAAGGACCGGAGGATCGTGAGGCTGCCATGCGAACGCCAGATGACGCGCGATGGTAGCGTTTGTACACGAATGATCAAGGGGTCGCGCCGCGACGGGAGGAGCCGGTCGAGATCGCGGGAGGTTTGCGGGTCACCGGCGTGACCAGCCCCAAACCGGTCCCGGCCAACACCAGAAATCCGCCGACGAGGGTGGCACCGCGAAGAGCCTCGCCGAAAAGGTTAACGGCGATCAGGCTCGCGAAGACCGGTTCCGTGCCCATGAGAAAACCGACGCGCGTCGGGCTCGTCCGACGCACCGCGGCATTCTGGATGTAGAAGGCGCCGACCGTGCAGAACAGCGATAGAAAGGCCACGGCGAACCAGAAATCGAGGCGCGCAGGAAACACGGGGACTGAATGACCGGTCGCCAGCATGGTGGTGGCCGCCACCGCGGTCACCACCGCGGCCTGTACGGACGTCAGCGCCGCCGAGGAGAGTCTGCGGCCCGCCATTGCGCGCTGCGTCGCCACCACCATGCAGGCCCGCAGGACTGCGGCTGCCAGCATCAGGGCATCGCCGCTGCCCAGCGACGAGAGCCCGCCGCTCAGGACCGCGACGCCGGCACAGCTCAGGCAGGCCCCCACCACGATGCCGGCTGGGGGCAGACTGCGGGCCAGGGCGTGATCGAGAAGCGGCGTGAGCAGCGTGCAGAGCGAGATGATGAAGGCCGCGTTGCTCGCCGTCGTCGCGGCGACGCCGTAGGTCTCGGCAAGAAAGATCATGGCCAGGATGAGACCCAGAGCGGCGCCCCGCAGGAGATCGCTCGGCCGCGACACCAGGATCTCCTGTCGCGCCACCACGCCCATGGTCACGGTGCTGACGCCGAACCGGATCGCGATGAGCAGGAGCACCGGCGCAAAGGTCAGCGCAGCTTTCGCCACGGGGTAACTCGCACCCCAGACGACCGCCACGCTCAGCACCGCGGCATCGGCCCAGGAGAACGCGTCGGACCGATCTTGCGCGGCCGTCTCACCCGGCAAGGTCTCTCGCATCGTCGCCGCTCCCCCAACCGCCCGCCTGCGGTCGGGAGCAATGCCTAAGGGGTTGCGGCCCAGCCGGTCTAGAAGGATCGCGCGGCGTCGGCGGGCCTGCCGCTCTGCTCCGGGTGACAGCCCCGCATCAGCCGCGCATGGCTTCGGCATAGCGGGCCGGGGTCGTTCCTACGATCGAGCGGAAATGACGCGACATGTGGCTCTGGTCGGCGAAGCCGCAGGCGGAAGCCGCGTGGGCCGGAGTTACCCCGGAACGCAGCAGCGTCTTCACCGCTTCGATGCGGGCCACGATCAGGTAGCGGTGCGGCGGCACACCGTAGGTCTGCTGGAAGAGTTCGATCGTGTGGCGGCGTCGCAGGCCGCCGACCGAGGCCAAGACGTCGAGCGTGATGCTTCGGCCGAGATGCGCCTCGATGAAGTCGGTCATTCGCCGCACCGCGTGAGGTGCCGAACGGGCCGCGGGACCGGTTGCTCCGGCAAAACGCGCCAGCACGCCTTCGACCAGCCGCAAGGCTGCGCTTTGGGCGGCAAGGGGTTCCGAGTTGTGACGCAGCACGCGATAGGTCGCGAGGAAAGATGAGACGAAGGCTCCAGGCTGTCGAAACGTTCCCTCCAGGACGGGACGCTTCCGCATCGAGCGATCGAAGATATCTTCGGCAAAGGAGTCGATGGCGCTCTCTTCGACATAGACCATGTGCTGAAGCCAGCCGGATTCGTCGAATGAACCGCCGGAATGCACGTCCCCGGGGTTCATGGTCACGAGCGTTCCGGCGGCGGCCGGCGTGTCGACCCCGTTGCACCGCACCATGTGGCAGCCGGCCTCGATGACTCCGAAGAGGTACTCGGCATGAGCGTGCGGCGTGAAACATTGCCGGACGTAGCGGGCCGACAGGGTGTCGATCCAGCTGTCGCCGATGCCAGCGACGCGCTTGAAACACGCCACGTCGCTCGCAGGACTTCGTCGGACCGAAGGCTTCATGAGGTCCCGCGCTCCCGAACCTTTGCAACGACCAGGGCCGTCCCGACCTCATGGACGCAGTCCGCGAGGGGCGACCTCGTGAGGGCGTTTTCAAGAATTGGACATCCTCTTGGTCACGAACCCCATGAATGAGAAACACGTCGGCAGGCCGCCGTAGACAATCGATGCGACGCACACCGCGGGCGCAGTGCCTTGACTTTGCGCGGCAAATAGTTCCACTCTGTTGTCAACGGGCAACATGTCGGGAGACGGCTAACCGATGATGCGCTGATCAAGACCTGTAAGCCCCCGCCCGCCATGGGCGAGCAGTGTGGCCAGAGCAGGTTACGTTCGGAAGGATGCGTGAGATGAGTTTCGGAAAAGCGACGGCCGATGCCCGTGCCAAAGCGGAATCCAAGTTCCATCTGGCCGAACGCCGTAAAAGCGAGGCCGAACAGGCGATCACCGAAGCTCGTGCTTCAAAGAGCGCCGAAGCCGTGAAGACGGCCAGACTCCGCGCTTTGAGACTTGCCAAGGAAGAAGCGGATCGTGCCACCGCAGCAGCCGCACCGCCGCCGGTCAAGGCTGCTCCCAAACGGAAGATCAAGGCCGCGACGGCCTGACGCCGACGGCATCCCTGGAGCCGTGGGCGCAGGTTCGCTTTCCCCGACGGCTCGTTGCCGCGCAACTCCTCACCATGTCGACCAACTCACCGCAACCGTCGATTGCTGAGAACTGTTCGACTCACTCTCGACCATGGACCTGGAAGGGAGGAGCGGTCGTCTCCACGGCCGTAAACGTTTCCAAGATGCGGTAGCTGTGCTCGGCCTCGGCTGGAACGAGCCAGGAATCGCCGGGCTCCAACCTGACGGTTTGACCCTCGATCGACAGTTCGGCTCGCCCCGACAAGACAAACCCCAGCACTTCATAAGCGTGACGACTTGGAGCCTTGCCGCTGGTCGGCTCCTCGTTGCGCCACAGCCGCATCGCCATGCGCTTGCCCGAGACGAGATAGACCTGCCCCTCGGGTCCGACAGGCGATGAGCCGCTGCTGACTTTCTTGACCGTCGTATCCGTCATCGCAATATCTCCCGTTCTCGTCGTGACCCGGGTTAAACCTGGCAATCCATTCCAAGTTCAACCGATGACGAGACGCTCGGTCGCTGCGAGATCCTAGATCGACGGACGAACGTGAGCTTCACCGCTCCCGTTTGGCTTTCGAGGCTGCTGCCTTCCTGTTTCGAAAAGATGGTCGCTCTCCGGCGCGCGGCTCTATGCCCAGAACGTAGCGCCGCAGGATCCGAGAACGATCGCGCAGACGCGTTGCCCGGGGTGCTTCCGTCGGCGCGAGGACCGGTTCGGGAAGAGCCGGCGCGATGGAAACATCCTCGTCGCGCAACTCTTCGCCGCTGTGCCGATCGGGAGTGATCTCTTGCTCGACTTCTGCCACATGCGCGGCAATACCGAATGCAACGGGTGCGGCAGGCACTTCGATGGGCGACGCCGCGTCGGCCTGCTTCGCCTTGTTCTTCGAACCCGGGGGGCGGCCGCGGCGTGGCGCCGGGAAAGGGTCGGCAAGCACGATCTCCTGAACGTCGGAGATGACGGGCAGGACACGGCCCGAGTTGCCGGGCTTTATCGGCGATGCACTATCGAGGACGTGCTCTACTCGTGGGTTACTGAATAAAAGCTTCTCGGCAGCGCTGAACTTCTCAGATTCCAAACTATGCGTTTGAAACGATTGCCGGCTGGTGCCACGCTTGACCTCGACGACGAAGGGTCGCGGGTGATGTCTCATGTGATTTTTTGCTCATATCGATATCGGTCGCCGGCAGAGGCCGGGACGTGTGTTTGTGATGATCGTGCCTTGTTACCAAAATCGGGTTAACGGAGGCAGAGAACGTGACAGCCAGCGATCCGTAAAGAAAAGTACCTGTCACGACCGATACATAGGCGCGAATCAATCGACGAACAAGCCTGCTCTAGAACGCATCCCGGGAATCTCGCATTCACGATCGGTCAGTACGGCAGAATGGATGTTCGAAGTCGTGTGATCCCGGCCAAGAAGAATCTCGAGACTCGTCGGAACGGGCCGGGCCTCGATGCTGCAGTGCCACCGATGGTCGCCGGAAGACACTCTTCATCCCAAAGCTTCCGCAGATCTCCGCACTTGGCGCCGGTTCCCCCGTTTGATCTGCGCTGCTTTGGCCATCGCCCGCACATGCTGCAAGTAGATATGTCACACCGCAGACGCACCCCTTCGAGGTGGCGATCATCACTACATGGAGCGACTTCGCCCATGGCCACACGCACGCCCGGCGTTCTTCGGAGGCGCTGTTGCGCGACGAGGGCGGAGTTCATGCCCCGCATGACCGACGGCTTCGACCAGGGCTGGATGTCTTTCGAAG
>CAXUOD010000060.1:20049-24215 GCA_964252585.1 uncultured Lichenihabitans sp.
GAGTTCATGCCCCGCATGACCGACGGCTTCGACCAGGGCTGGATGTCTTTCGAAGGCGAGACCCGCAAGGGAAGCACCGACGGCGCAGCCGTGCTGGCGGACCTCGTCGCCCGCGGCTGAGGCTGCCGCGCCCATCGTCTCTGCGCGCGCAAGGCACGTTCGGCCTGCTGCCCGGATCAGCAGAAGGGGGGCCGTCAGGGTTGCGGCGCCCCCGACGCGGCGACCCGCCAGATCGTGCCGTTGCCATCCTCGGAGACCAGCAAGGCGCCGTCATGCGCGACCGCGATGCCGACGGGCCGGCCCCAGACGGATTGGTCGTCGTTCACGAAGCCGGTCAGGAAGTCGTCGTACTCGCCCGTCGGCACGCCTTTCTCCAACCGGATCCGGATGACCTTGTAGCCCGTGCGCCTGGTCCTGTTCCAGGAGCCGTGCTCGGCCGCGAAGCCGTCCCCCCGATAGCCCGGCGGAAACGCCGTGCCGGTGTAGAACGTCATGCCGAGCGACGCCGAGTGCGGCTGGAGAAGGACATCGGGCTCGGTCATGCGCCCCTTGAGGTCCGGCCTCTGCCCCCGAAGGCGCGGCTCCTCGTGGTCGCCGACATAGTACCACGGCCACCCGTAATAGGCGCCGGGCCGGACGCGCGTGACGTAGTCGGGGACGAGGTCGTCGCCCAGGCCGTCGCGTTCGTTGGTCGAACACCAGAGGTCGCCCGTCGTGGGCTGGACCGCAAGGCCGACGCAGTTGCGCAAGCCGGTCGCCACGATGCGGCGGTCGCGGCCCTCCGGCGTGAAGCTCAGGACGTCGGCGCGGCTCTCCTCGGGGCCCCAGGCGGTCCCGAGCCCGTGGGCCGCATCCCAGGCCTTGGATTCGACCGCAGTCTTCGATCCCATGGCGTCGGCCACGTTGGAGCCGGAACCGACCGACACGAACAGGCGCGACCCGTCGGGCGAGAAGGCGAGATCGCGCGTCGTATGCCCGCTGGTCGAGCGCGCGAGTTCCGGCACGACGACCTCCGGCGGACCGGATGCCGCGACATCCCCCGATCGGTAGGGGAAACGCAGAACACGGTTGGTCTCGGCGACATAGACGTAATGCGGCTCTGGGCCGGGCGGGTAGAAGGCGATGCCGAACGGCTCGTCGAGGCCATGGGCGAAGGTCTCGACCGAAGCGGCATGCGGCGCGCCATCGGCGGCACGCATCACGCGGATCAGTCCGGTCGCGGTCTCGGCCAGGAACACGTCGCCGTTCGGCGCGACCCTCAAGACCCGCGGGTTGTCGAGTCCGTCGGCGAACAGGTCGACCCGAAACCCCGGCGGTGCCGAGGGAACCCGGTCGGCGGGGCGATCCACGACGCGAGGGGGATTGCCGGACGAGCGGGTCGCGAACGGCGCCGGCAGGTCGGCCTCGGTGATGCGGTGGCGGACGCCGGGCGCGTCACGACGCCAATCCCCGAAGGCCTCGCGGCCGGCCAGCACCGCCCCATGGTCGGCATCGTCGTCAGCCGGAACTGCCGCCGGGGTCGCGACCGATGGGGAGGGCGCTTCGGGCGCCTTGAGGGTCCCAAGATAGGCGATGAGGTCGCTCCGCGCCTCGGCGTCCGGCACCTGGACCGGCATCGTCGTGCCGGGCACGGCCACACGGGGATTCGTGAGATAGCGATCGAGGTGATCGTGGTCCCAGATCAAGCCTGACGTTCTCAAGGCGCGGGAGTAGGAGAATTCGGTCGAGCCGGCCTTCCGCCCCAAGACGCCCGCGAGATTGGGACCTTGCCCGCCACCCGCCCCGGCACCGACCGCGTGACAGAGGGAGCAGCGCTCTCGAAACAAGTGTTCGCCGATCGTGGCCTCTGGCGAGACGTCTTGCGCGTGGGCCGCGACGGCCGCCGAACCTATCAGGGCCAGCAGACCGCTGCCCGCCAGCAGACCGCTAGCCGCCACGCCCAACCTCCGTATCAGCATCGCGACCGCGCCTCCCCTGGGTTCGGCGGCACGTTGCGAGCACCACCGTCGGCTCACATCGAAAGATAGATCGGCTTGGAAAAAACGCCATCGGCTGCGACACCCGTGTCGCGACGAGCGCCTCTCCGGCCGGTCGAGCGCGAGGAGGAGCCGCTGATCGGCATGGCAAGCGCCCTCACGCGCCATGGATGGCCTTCCAGATCCGCTCCGGCGTCGCCGGCATCTCGACATGGTCGATGCCGAGCGGAGCCAGTGCGTTCACGATGGCGTTCATCACGGTCTGCGGGGCCGCGATGCAGCCGGCCTGCCCCGAACCCTTGACGCCCAGCGGATTGGCCTCGCTCGGGACCGGGTTGAAGTGCAGCTCGAAACCCGGCAGGTCGGCCGCGCGCGGCAGACCGTAATCCATGAAGGAGGCCGTGAGGAGCTGGCCCGAGGCATCGTAGACCGTGTGTTCGTGGAGAGCCTGCCCGATGCCCTGCGCCAGACCGCCCTGCACCTGGCCTCCCGTGAGAAGCGGGTTCACGACGGTCCCGAAATCGTCGATCGCGATATAGCGGTCCAGCGTCACGACGCCGGTCTCGGGGTCGATCTCGACCTCGGCCACGTGGCAGCCGTTGGGGAAGGTGACGAGGTCGAGCGGGTTCTCGACCATGCAGGCGAGGCCGGGCGCCGCACCGGGCCGCCACGGCTCCGGATCCATGGCGGCGGCCGCGACGGCCTCGAGGTCGATGGTTCGGCCATGCCCGGAGCCCGCAAAGGCGCCGTCGCCGAAGACGAGGTCGCCGGGGTCGCATTGCAGGAGTTGACCCGCGATCGCGCGGGCCTTCGCCAGCACGCCGTCGATGGCGGCCACCAGCGCCGCCCCTCCCTGGTGGAGCGACCGAGCCCCGCCGTGCCCCTTGCCGCTCGGCACGCGGCGCGTGTCGGCCTGCACCAGCCGAAACCGCTCGATCGGCAGGCCGAGCAGGTCGGCCGCGATCTGCGGAAAGCTCGTCTCGTGACCTTGGCCGTTCGACTGCGTGCCGAGGAGCAGGCTGACGGTCCCATCCGCCTCGAAGCGGACGCCGGCGAACTCCCCCGGCCGGCCCCGCGCGGTTTCGAGGTAGCAGCCGAAGCCGAGACCCCGCATCCGGCCGCGCCTCGCCGCTTCTGCCCGCCGACCCGCGAAGCCTTCCTGGTCGGAGCGCGCGACGGCCGTATCGAGGTGGGCCGCGAAGGCGCCGCGCTCCACGGTCATGCCGAGTGCGCTGCGGTACGGGAACACCGACATCATGTTGAGCCGGCGCAGATCCATCGACGGCATGCCGAGGCGGGACGCCGCGATCTCGACCAGCCGTTCGATCAGGTAATTGGCTTCGGGCTTGCCGGCGCCGCGATAGGCGTCGACCGGCACGCTGTTGGTGAAGGCGCCGCGCACGTCCATGCAGATGGCCGGAATGGCATAGACCCCTCCCATCGCCGAGGCGGCCGCCTGGGTCGGGACCAGTGGCCCCAGGGCCGAGAGATAGGCTCCCATGTCGGCCACGGTCTCGACGTCGAGCGCCAGGAAACGCCCCTCGTGGTCGAGGGCCAGCCTGGCCCGGGTTCGGTTGTCCCGGGCCTGGGCCGAGCTCAGGAAGTCCTCGCTTCGGCTCGACGTCCACTTGATCGGCCTGCGAAGCCGCCGCGCCGCGAACAGCACCAGGACCCATTCCGGATAGAGCATGTTCTTGGCGCCGAACCCGCCCCCGACATCTGGCGCGACGAGGTGGATGTGCGCCTCCGGCCGGTGGAAGACACTCCCGGCGAGCTGCCGACGCATCTCGTGGACGCCTTGCCCGGTGAGGGTCAACGTCAAGGTGTCCTCGGCCGGGTCGTAGGTCCCGATCGCGGCCCGGGGCTCGAGCGCCGCCGCCACGATCCGGTTGTTGCCGACCGTAAGCTCCACGATCGTCGCCGCGGCCCCCATGGCGGCGTCGACGGCGCCGCGGTCCCCTTTCCGAAACCGGAACGCCAGATTGCCGGGCGCTTGGTCCCAGACGCACGGCGCCCCGGCGCGCAGAGCCGCTTCGGCGTCGGTCACGGCCGGCAGGTCGTCGAACTGGACCACGATGGCTTCGGCCGCATCCTGCGCGGCGGTCTGGCTTGCCGCAACCACGAAGGCGATCGGGTCCCCGACATGCCGGACGCGATCCGCCGCGAGCGCCGGCCGAGGCGGTACCACCA
>CAXUOD010000060.1:24225-25262 GCA_964252585.1 uncultured Lichenihabitans sp.
GTACCACCAGGGGCACGTCGGTCGCGACGTCGACGTCGCAGGGCAGATCGCCGATGTTCTCCGCCGCGAGGTCGGCAGCCGTGAAGATGGCCACCACCCCGGGCATGGCCGACGCGTCGGACACGTCCAGCGCCGCGATCCGGCCATGCGCAAGCGGCGAGCGCAACACGTGGCCGTAGAGCTGCCCGGGTTCGTCGATGTCGTCGACGTACCGGCCCCGGCCCGTCAGGAAGCGCTCGTCTTCGAGACGGAGCCGGGATCGGCCGCGTTCCTGCCGGACGCAGGTCTCGGCCCGGTCGTCGATCGGGTGCCGCATCGCCGTCCTTTACTCCGATCTCGGGAGACAGATCCGATCCCGTGCCGGTGCCGCATTGTCAATCGCAGGGCCGTGTCGCGGCTCGAAAGCGGGCGCCCCCTGCCCTATGTGGCTTCTTGCCGGTCGATGCGGATCGGCCTTGGGCGACGTAGGGATCGGCACCGGTGCTCAGAGCCGAACAGACCCGGCCGATGAAGTTTTTCGGAGGCGCGCATGCCGTTTCGAGCGAGGCTCTGGATGGGGCTCATCGTGGTCTCGGGCCTCATTTGCGGGCCGGCGGTGGCGCAGCACGACCCATCGCGAGCGATGGGGGTCTGGCACAAGGTCGAAACGGAACCCTACCGCCTCAACAACAAACAGGACGCGATCGCCTTTGCCGACGCCGACCTGGGTCTCTACGGCAACGGCACCGGGCGCATCTATCGGACCTCGGACGGCGGCCGGCACTGGCGCCTCGTGTGGCGCAAGCCTGGCACCTATGTGAGAGCGCTGGAGTTCGCCGACGCGGACACCGCCTTCATGGGGAATGTCGGGCCGGGCTACTTTCCCGACGTGACGGATCGCCATCCGCTTTACGTGACGCATGATGCCGGCATGACCTGGGCGCCGGTCGCGCCGGCCGCGCCGGTCGCGCCGGCCGCGGGTGCTGCGGTGGTCGGCCTCTGCGCGCTCGATGTCTTGAAGCAGGGCGGCGAGGTCGTCGCGATCCGGGCGGGCGGGC
>CAXUOD010000061.1:0-24853 GCA_964252585.1 uncultured Lichenihabitans sp.
CCCGCGGCGGCGTCATGAAGGGGGCGCTCGGTGCCGCCGCGGGTGTCGCGGGCGGTGTCCTCATGGCCGACGGCATTCGCAACCTCTTCTCCGGCGGCAACAATCCTTACGGCATCGCCTCGGGATTTGGTGGCGGCGGCGAGGGCATGGGCGGGTTCGGCAACCCGGGTGGTGAGACGATCATCAACAACAACTACTATGATGGTCAGCAACAGGGCGACATGCAGGACATGGGCAACCAGGGAGGCAACGACCCTGGCGGCTATTCCAACGACCCCGGCAGCTACGGTGGCGGTGGCGGTGATCCGGGCGGCTATGGAAGCTGATGCGTTTCGTTCGACGTCGCTGGACCGCCTCACTTCGTATTAGACGCTACCCTTCGTCTTTGCGAGGAGTGTAGCGACGAAGCAACCCAGTGCGCGAGCCAGGATGGAACTGGGTCGCGTCGCTGCGCTCGCGATGACGCCTTACGGTTCTCTTCGCTTGACATCCTGACCGACCCGGAACGGTTTCGATGAGGTCGAACGCGCGACGCCAACCTTGGCCCTCCCGGTCATCGGACCGCACCGTCATCCCGTGTTCCTCAGTCCAGCCGCGACCCCGTTGATGGAAATCAGGATGCCGCGCTGGATCTTCTCTTCCGATTGACCAGCCCGGAAACGACGGATCAGATCCACCTGCAAGTGGTTCAGCGGTGTGATGTAGGGGAAACGGTGCTCGATGGAGCGCGCCAGCGACGGGTTTTCGCTTAAACGTTCGCTGGTCTCCGTAATGGCGTTTAGGCCGTCGATCGTGAGGCTCCATTCGGCCTTGATGGCCGCGAAGATGCGGTCCGCGAGGGCACGGTCGGGGACGAGTTCGGCATAGCGCCGCGCGATGGCCGGATCCGCCTTGGCCAGGACCATGTCGAGATTGGACAGGACGGTCCGGAAGAACGGCCATTCGGCGTTCATGCGGCGGAGCAGGTCCATGCCCCGGTCCTGCCCGGTCTCGGCGAGGAAGTCGCGCACGGCGGAACCGAAGCCGAACCAGCCCGGAAGGCTGATCCGGGCCTGCCCCCAGGAGAAGCTCCAGGGGATCGCGCGGAGATCCTCGATCTTGCGGTTGGCTTTCCTCGACGCCGGGCGCGAGCCGATGTTGAGGTCGGCGATCTCGGCGATGGGCGTGGCGGCGAAGAAATAATCGGTGAAGCCCGGCGTCTCGTAGACCACGGCCCGATAGGCCGCCATGCTGAGCCGCGAGATCGTCGCGGCGGCGTCGAGGAAGGCGTCCGGCGCCGCGTCGTGCGAGGCGAGCAGCGTCGCTTCGAGGCTCGCGGAGACCAGCGTCTCCAGGTTGCGGCGCCCGATGTCGGGGTTGGAATATTTCGACGAGATGATCTCGCCCTGCTCGGTCAGGCGGATCTGCCCTTTCACGGTGCCGGGCGGCTGCGCCAGGATCGCCTGGTAGCTCGGGCCGCCGCCACGCCCCACCGTGCCGCCCCGTCCGTGAAAGAGTCGCAGCGTGATGTGCGGCCGTTCCTCGAAGAGCTTCGCGAGTTGGGTCGACGACCGGTAGAGCTCCCAGTTCGAGGTGAAGAAGCCCCCGTCCTTGTTGCTGTCGGAGTAGCCCAGCATGATGTCCTGCTCGGCCCCGGAGGCTTCGATCAAGGCTTCGACGCCGGGCAGGCCATAGAACTCCCGCATGATGGGTTCGGCGTTGCGAAGATCCGCGATGGTCTCGAACAAGGGCGAGACGATCAGTTCGGCCGTCGTCCCCGGTTGGCCGAAAATGCCGTGCATCAAACCGAATTCCTTCTGCAACAGAAGGACTTCGAGAAGATCGCTCACGGTTTCGGTGTGGCTGATGATGTAGTGCCTGATGGCTTCCGCCCCATAGGCGGCCCGCAGGCGACGCGCCGTCTCGAAGACGATGAACTCGCTTGTGGCGCGTTCGGAATAGGTCTCGAAAGGCAGGCGCAGGGGCCGGGCCTCGCCCAGCAGACGAAGCAGCAGCGCGCGCTTGTCAGTCTCGTCGAGCGCCGCGTAATCGTCCTCCACCCCGGCCTTGGCCATGAGTTCGGCCAAGGTCTCTTCGTGCCGGTCCGAGCTCTGGCGCAGGTCGACGGTCGCCAGGTGGAACCCGAACACCTCGACGGCGCGGATCAAAGGCCCGAGGCGGAAATCGACCAGAGCCGCGCCATGATGGTCGTCGAGCGATGACGACATGGTGCGGAGGTCGGCCACGACTTCGGCCGAGGACCCGTAAGCCGCGAGCGGCACCTTGGGGTGATGGCCACCGTCGCTGCCGGTCAGCGCCGTGCGAGTCGCCGCGAGCCGGGCCGTTACGGCCAGGACGGCGCGACGATAGGGTTCGTCCTGCCGATGCGGGCTGTCATCTTTCGAGGACTCGGCCAGAGCGGTGAGTTCGGGCGAACAACCGACCAGCATCTCGGACACCGACAGTTCGGCGCCAAGATGCTGCAGCTCGCCGAAGTAATAGTCGAGAGCCGTCTCGCATTGTCGCCGCATGGCGACGTCGAGAGTCTCCCCGTCCACGTTGGGGTTGCCGTCCCGGTCACCACCGATCCAATTGCCCATGCGGAAGAACGAGGGTGCCGTCTCGCCGAGAAAATGTTCGACTTCGGCGTAGAGGCGCGGGATCTCGCGCAGGAAGGTCGTGCGGTAGTAGCTTAGGGCATTCTCGATCTCGTCGCGTACCGTCAGCTTGCGGTAGCGCAGCAGGCGCGTCTGCCAGAGCTGCGTGATCCGGGTTCGCAGCATGGTGGCGTTTCGCGCCAGCTCCCGCTCCTCGATCAGGCCCTCTCGCACCGCCAAGAGTTCGGCGATGGCGAGTTCGGCGTCGAGCAGGCTCTTGCGCTGGACCTCCGTCGGATGAGCCGTCAGCACGGGCGAGACCCAGGCCTTCTTCAGCGCCTCCACGACCTGCCGCTTCGACACACCCGCTTCCGCGAAGCGCTCGAAGGTCCGGGCCAGGCTGCCTTCCTGGTGCATGACCGGACCGGGCTCGTGTGCGTGGAGCGCGCGCCGGCGCACCCGGTGACGGTCCTCGGCGATATTCGCCAGGTGAGAGAAATACGAGAAGGCGCGGATGACCGAGACGGCTTGCGCCGGCGTCATGCCGCGGAGCAGCAATTCGAGCGAATGACCGGCCGCGACGTCGGAGTCGCGTTGGTAACTCACGCTCAGCCGGCGGACGTTTTCCACCAGGGCGAAACTGCTTTGGCCGTCGTGCTCGCGGATGACGTCGCCCAGCATCGAGCCCAGCAGGCGGATGTCGTCGATCAGCGGTTGATCCTTGGCCGGGTCCCGGCTTGCGGCGGGCTGAACAGGTGCGTGCATTGACTTTCTCTCGACCGGCAGCATCGGCCACGCTCGGACGGGTGCGGCTCGATGAAGCATGGGGCCCGCGAGACTTGCAAGCGGCATGCCTTGCGCCCGTGGATGCGCGGACCGCGTCGTTGCATTTCTAAGCTTTGACCGGGCGTGACCGCTCCGCAACTCGCGGTGCGGGCGGATCGGCGGTGATACCGAGGCTTGGCACGCCTGGCCGGTGATCGGGCTATCGGCGGCGCTCGATCAGCTTACGCCCGCCACGGCGGGGCTGTCCGGAGGAGGGACGTTCTCCGGCACCGGTGCATAGGGCTCCATCGACGGCTGATCGAGCTTCTCCGATCCGACATAGCCGTGAATGAGATCGTGGATGAAGCCCAGCTTCTCGATGATCGCCGGCGTGAGGACGAAGGGGTAGAGGTCGCCGAGCCCCATCGAGCGATTGAGGCTGTTGAGCGCGAAGGTGAGCGGCAGCCAGGCCTTCATCAGCGGCGCGATGCTGATGGCCTTTTCCGGGCTGAAGTCGACCTCGGCCGAGAGTGCGTCGGCATGCGCGATGCCCCGCGGATGCGTCGCGACCCCGAAGGCTTCCGCCGTCTCCAGCGTATCCAGGATATGGAGGTAATGCGCGAAGGTCTCGGCGAAGTCCTCCCACGGATGGGAGGTGGCGTAGGCACTGACGAAGCGGTCGCGCCACTGGAGCGGAGCGCCGTTCTGATAATGGCGTTTGAGCGCTTCGTTATAGTCCTGGCCGTCGTTGCCGAACGTGGCGCGACAAGGACCCAGGGCCGGCGCATTGCGCACCAGCCGATCCCAGTAGTAGTGACCGATCTCGTGCCGAAAATGGCCGAGCAGCGTGCGATAGGGCTCGTGCATGTTCTTGCGGCGCCGCTCGCGCTCCGCGTCGTCGGCCTCCGCGATCGCGATCGTGATGCGGCCATCGTCGTGCCCGGTCATAACCTTTTTGCCGCTGGCGGGATCTTCTAGAAACTCGAACACGAGCCCCTCCTTCGGATCCTGGCTCCGCGGGATCAAAGGCAGGTCGAGCTCGATCAGGGTGTAGAACAGCCGATGTTTGGCGATCTCCATCAGCCGCCAGAGTTCCAGGTTCTCGGGCTTGGAGATATTGGGAACCGTATGGTTGTGCCGACAGGCGATGCAGAAGTCGTCGCGCTGATCGGAGGGGATCAGCCAGTTGCACACGTCGTATTGCGCGTTGCTGCAGAACCGGAACGTTCGCGTCGTATCGCCGGAGATCTGCCAGTCGTGGCTATCGGGCGTGCCGACCCTCACGACCGCGTAGATGTCCTGGTCTTCGGCCACATAGCCGAGGCGATGCCCACAATTCTCGCATTTGGTATTTTCGAAGTAGAGGGTCTGACAACAAACTTGGCAGTCGAACAACTTCATAGCAGGCAGCTCTCGTGGGCATCAGGATATCGGCTGGTGGAGCCGCAAGGCCGGAGCGACAGATCGCGGATCCCAGGCACGTCGAAATGCTCAGTCTTTCGATTCGGAGTGTATCCGGCTGAAGCCGGCACTGACCAGCCCGTTCTCGCACGATGAAAACGCGACCGACCTGATTTCGGTCCGGACACGATGCCGGGCTCACGCGGTCCGACCCAAACGCCGCGAGCGGCTTGTCGAGGGACAAACGTTGTCTGTCCGGCGGCCTATTTCGAGACTGGCCCGGAGCCCTGGTCGCGATAGAAGCGTGTCATACGGTCGAACCACTCGTGGCGAGCCGCGATATGCGACAGGCCGTCGACGCGGAGCGGTAGCTTCAGCGTCTCGATCATCTCCTGGATCTCGGTTCGGGCCGCAAGCTGTGAGTTCGTCAGTACGCCGCCCTTGGCGCTTTGTTCGATCGGGTCGAGAGCCGTCAGGCCGATGGGAAAGAGTTCCCGGAAGATCACACGGTCATGAAGCCCTTCTGCCGTTCGAAACTGGAGCTCGTGCGAGAGCTTGCCGACGCTCACGGCGATCTGCCGTGCATTGTTGGATTGGATGGAGGCGATCCTGTTCCTCAGGACGATCCAGTCGATCATCCCGGCATCGACCTGCCGGCGTCGTCGGCGCGCTTCGATCACGAGGTCTGCATAATGCGAGATGGCGCCGCGCGTCGCGCGATCGTGGTGCACCCGTGAGAACACGTCGACGTCGATGAAGCTGTCGTTGATCGGCGAGATCAACGTATCGGCCAGCGAATGGGCGAGGCGCATGAGATAGCTGTCGCTCGCCGGCGTATCGATGACGACGAATTCGTAGTCGTGCTCGACCTCCTGGATGGCTTCGGCGAAGGCGGAGAACTCCTCCGTCTCGTTGTCCGCGATGCTCTTCGAGACCCCGCGATCGAGAGCGTAATGATAGGGCATCTCGAGCGCCATGCCGGCCTGGTTGGACCAAGACTGGCGGTTCTCGAAGAAACGCGTGAGCGTGCGCTGTCGCGTATCGAGGTCGATGGACGCGACGCTGTGGCCGGCCTTGAGGAGTCCCGTGACGGTGTGGATCGAAACCGTGGATTTACCCGTCCCGCCCTTCTCGTTGGCCACGACGATCACATGGGCCGAGCGCAGGTCTGGTCGTTCGGAGTCGGTCGGCATGGCGTCCGGTCAAGCTGAGGTCTGCGCCCAACGAGATCGAGCGAGACCACGGAAGAAGAAGTGGTGACGACGCGGGTAAGCGCCCGGTCGACCACCTTGGAATACGTAGGCCCGTTCTTAAGCGCTGACGTTCATCAGCCTGCGAACGCGATCGCATTTAGGGAATGGAGCATGGTGTTACCCAAAACCTGTGCCGCCGTAGTGGCATCATGCTTTAGGGCACCGGTCCGGCGTAGAGCCAGTCATAACGCGCCGCGAGTCTCCGAGGTCCAAGGGAGCGCAGGACCGCGTCCCTGGCGTAGGAGGCCGGTCGTGCCAGGTGATAGACGCGCGCCATCTTTCTCGACTCCAGCTGAACGCGGGCCGTCCGGGGCTTGCGAAGCTGTTCGTAATCGGAGAAGGCGCGGGCGAGATCGGTCGGACGCGCTGCAGCACATCGGCCCAGGACAGCCGCATCCTCGATCGATTGCGCGGCGCCCTGCGCCAGGAAAGGGAGCATGGGGTGGGCGGCATCGCCAAGTAGCGTAACGCTGCCGCGTGACCATCTGGCCAGGGGGGGCCTGTCGAACAGCGGCCATTTGCGCCAATCGGACGCAGAACCGATCAACTGGCGAACCGGCTCCGCCCAGCCCGCGTACCGCGCGCCCAGAAGCGCCGCATTGCCCGGGGTCGACCAGAACGTCGCGTCGTCCGCCATCGTCGCGATGTCGTCGACGATGGCCACGACATTGATCGCCCTGCCGCCGTCGACCGGGTAGTGCACGAGATGCGCCTTGTCGCCGAGCCAGAGGTTCGACCGGGGATGCCGGGCCTCCTCGGGCGCTGCGTCGCTCGCGATCAGGCTCCGCCAGGCTGATCGACCCGCCGGGACGGCATCGTCCGACGCCCTGCCGGCCAACTGTCGCCGGATGCCGGACCGGATGCCGTCGGCCCCGACCAGGCCATCGAAGCCGTCAGACGACGATGGCTGACCGGCCGTGACGACGCGCACGCCGACGGCCGCATCGGCGAATGCGGTGATGCGCTCGCCGAAGCGCAGCGCGATCGCGTGCTCGTGACGGACCGCTTCGGCAAGGATTTCTTGAAGATCGGCCCGCAGCACCACCAGGAAGGGCGTGGCGAAACGCCCATCGGCGAGCGGGATATGCGCGAGCGCGAGGCCGTCGCGACCGCGGCGAACCAGCACCTCGGTGGGCGGCCGGCCGCGACGGCGCACAGCATCGAGGAGTCCGAGCCCGGCCAGGACGGCCGTTGCGTTGGGCGAGAGCTGAACCCCGGCCCCGAAAGCCGCGACAGCTTCGGCGCGTTCGAAGACCGTGACGTCGAACCCTGCGCGGGCAAGCGTCAGCGCGGCCGAGAGCCCACCGATGCCGGCGCCCACGATGGCGATGCGGGGCATGTTGGCTGCGACGGTCGACCGATTCTCAAGGCGCGGTGTCGGGCGTATACTCGCAGGCCGCCGGATCGGCATGGTGACCGAGCATCGCCGCAAACGCGAAGTGGGTCGAGCAATAGGGGCAGATCGCGTCGTCGCTGTCGCCCATGTCGATGAACGTGTGGGGATGGTCGAAGGGCGGCAACGCGCCGGTACACATGAATTCCTTGACCCCGATCCGGACCGTGGGCACGCCGGGTTGATTGTGGAAATGCGGCGTTGAACTGTGGGTGGCCATGAAGGTCCTCGGCGGATCGCGTCGCGGCGCAGCATAAGGCCGGCTTTGCCGAAAGGGTAGGGCGCCGACGTCGGATATGCGGCTTGCCGCGACGCCGTCGCGCCTCCATGCCATCGTGCGACGTGCGCTGCAGGCACACCAGGAGGATCGGCAATGGATTTCGTTTCGGACGGGCTGCGGATTGCCTTTCGCGACGAAGCGCCGCTCGGCCGCGACCGAGACGAGGCCGTCTTGCTGATCCACGGTTTTGCGTCGTCCGCCGACGTGAACTGGGTCGGCACCGGTTGGTTCGACACGCTGCGCCGCGACGGTCGCCGGACCATCGCGTTCGACCACCGGGGGCATGGCAGCAGCGACAAGCCTCACGATCCTGCCCTCTATGCCACGGGATCGATGGCCCAGGATGCGCTGCGATTGCTCGATCACCTCGAGATCGCGCGAGCCGACGTCATGGGCTATTCGATGGGTGCGCGGGTCGCGGCCTTTCTGGCCCTGGCGTCGCCGCAGCGTGTCCGCTCGATCGTGATCGGCGGCCTCGGCAGCCATCTCGTCGAGGGCGTCGGACTGCCGACCGGCATCGCCGACGCCATGGAGGCGCCCTCCCTCGCCGCTCTGACCGATCCGATGCAGCGGATGTTCAGACGCTTCGCCGAAGCGGGCGGCAACGATCTCGCGGCTCTTGCGGCTTGCATCCGGGGATCGCGCCAGAGCCTCACGGCCGGAGAAGTGGGCCGGATCGGGATGCCGTCCTTGGTTGCGGTCGGCACCAAGGACCTCGTGGCCGGGGACCCGAATCGGCTTGTCGCCCTGCTACCGGACGGCGAGGTGCTCGACATCCCGGGCCGCGACCACAATCCGGCCGTCGGCGACAAGGTCTTCAAAGCGGGCGTCCTCGCCTTTCTGGCCGGACGGGCGTGACGCATGTCGGCTTCGGCCTTCACGTTGCGGTCGCGGCGATATGCCAACGTCTCGGAGATGCGGGGCTTGTGCCGACGGCGAGGCGCCGTATCTGAGATCTTCGCTGGCGTCGCACATGGGGCCGTGTCGCCCAGCGGCGACATGGTGTAAGCTCGAGGCCCCGCCGCCCAGCGAGGGGCAAGGATCGGACCGCGTCGGTTGGAGACTGGATCATGGGACAGAGTCAGACCGCCAAGGTGATCGATATATCGGACGCCGATCCCCTGTTCGCCCGGATGCGGAGCGAGGCGGACGAGATCCTGCGGCGTGAGCCCATCCTTTCCAAGCTGATGCTCACCACGGTCCTGAACCATCACAGCCTTGAAGCGGCCGTGATCTATCGGATCGCGGCGCGTCTCGACCATGGCGACGTTCCGGGCCTCTTGCTCAGCCAGGCCTTCACCGAAGTCGTGAGACACGACCCCAGCATCGCGGAGGCATTCAGGGCCGATCTCCTGGCGGTCTTCGATCGCGATCCGGCCTGCACTCGGCTCGTCGAGCCGTTGCTGCATTTCAAGGGCTTCCACGCCATCCAGACGCATCGTTTCGCCCACGCGCTGTGGCATATGGGCCGGCACGACCTGGCGCTTTACCTGCAAAGCCGTTCATCAGGCGTGTTCCAGACCGACATTCACCCTCATGCGCGATTCGGGAAGGGCATCTTCCTCGATCACGCCACGGGACTCGTGGTCGGCATGACGGCGGTGATCGAGGATGACGTCTCGCTGCTCCAGGACGTTACGCTCGGCGGCACCGGCAAGGAGACCGGCGACCGGCATCCCAAGATCCGTCGCGGCGTTCTCATCGGGGCGGGCGCCAAAGTGCTGGGCAACATCGAGATCGGCCAGTGCTCGCGGATCGCGGCGGGCTCGGTGGTGCTCGCGCCCGTACCGCCGAAGAAAACGGTGGCCGGCGTACCGGGGCGCATCGTCGGCGAAGCCGGTTGTGCCGAACCCGCCCGAACGATGGACCAGATCATCGCGCAAAAGATGATCGACAGCGGGGCTGTCGACCCGGCGCTCGCGATCGGCTAAGGATCGGCGAGAAGCGATCCCGACCCTACACGCGGCGCTCCGAGCATCGAGGCCCGTCGGGCTGAAGGTTTGACGAAGCGAGCGCAAAACGGCGTAGACCGGAGACACGGTCCCTATGCCTACGCCTTCCGGCGAAACCTTTTTGGAGCCAAGCTTGGACAAGAGCGAACTACACAGCTTGCAGGCTTACCTGCAACGCACCTTCGGCAACAAGGCGCTCCGGGTCGTGCCTGACGGCAACGACGTCGATCGTGCCGAGGTCACGATGGGCGAGCGCAAGATCGCTACGATCGCGGTCGACGACGAGGACGGAGACCGCTCGTTCTCGTTCGAGATGAAGATTCCGGTCGAGCGCCCCACGCTCGAATCTTACCTCCGCCTCCTGTTCGACAACGACAAGCTCAAGATCGTGCCTCGGGTCAAGAAGACCGATTCGGTCGAACTCAACAGCGGCGGCGACTTCCTCGGGGTCATTTCGGCCGACGATGCCCGCGCAAAATCGTTCACGCTGCAGATGGCCATCCTCGATTACGATCTCGAGGACGTCTGAACGCGGCCTCGGCGAGCGAGCACTTTCGGGCGTCCAGACCATCATGTTCTCTGACGTCCCGGACGCTAAAGCTGCAGGTCGCCGGGATTGCTGTCGAGCGAGAACGGCCTCGCGAACTCGACGGCCGTCCCGTTGCCGAAGACGCGCACCACGTGGGCGACTGTCCGTCCGAGAGTGACGGGGGTTCCGATCGCAAGATGGGCGTCCGACGTGAAGGCGGCACCGGAAATCGACACATCGATGAGCTTGACGGGATGCTGACGGCCGTCCGGCATGGTGATAGTGGATCGTGGGTTCCGGGGCGCTACGCGGAGATGACGGCGGTCTTCGGGCATGCCGAGAGCATGCCGGTTTCCGAGCCAGGTCAATTGGTCGGCGAGCTTCTCGCGCTTGGCCAGGGGTACGCTCAACGCCAATGCGAAGCCGTTGTCGAAGTGTCGGGCAACCGTGCCCTCGATCCGGCCGATCTGGTCGATGTAGCAGATCACACGCTCGCCGATGGCGCCCTTGACGGGCGCGATCATGGCGACACCGCCGGGCGACATGTCGACGGTCTGGCAAGGAAATTCCTGCCGGCTTTCCAACATGTAGCGACCGAGCACCGCGACCCGCACGCGCTGATTGCGACGGCGTTCGCTGCTGCGGGAGTCGGCCTGGGTCAGCGGGGACAAGACCACCGGGGTTCCACTTTCCATGAGGACGGGATGGACTATCCGGACCTTTTACGTCGAACCCGTTAAAGGTGGCTGAAGACGAGCCGGCACTTGCGGGCTCAAGCATCGACCGGCTGCGGCCGGCGCTGCCCGCCTTCATAGACCGTGAACGCTCCGACCTGCGTGACGCCGACGGGTTCGGGCGCTCTCGACGCCGGATGCTGCCCGAAACTCGGACGGGGTGGGGCGAAGCCGAGATGATCCGATGCTGCGAGGGCCGGGACTTGAAGGACGTGCTGGAAGGAATGGATCACCAGCCCGTCGATCGGGTACAGGCCGAGCCACGTGGGCGCGACGGAGGCCGCGATGGATCCGAGCAGACGCGCATGAGTCTTCCCGTGATGCCGCAATGGGAGAAGCATCATTTCGAAAGCCACGGCGTCGAACCCGCGGGGTGAGCCCAAGACGCCCGCAACGGTAGCGGCACGATCGTCGAGGACGGCGTTCAAGACGGTCTCGGCGAGCTCGGCGCCTTCCGAAAGCCAAATGTCGGCAAAGGGCCTGCTTTTCAGGTCACGCTGGAAGAGCGCATTGAGACGCGTACCAGACAACCGGAACGTGACCTCCCGCGCCTGCGACATCGGACCCGGCGAGACTTCCAAGATGAAAGTATAGGCGAGAACATGCCGGATCGCCGCAGGGTCTATGTCACCCCGCTCCGGCGCCGTGCGTCCTGCCCTCAAAGCATTCCAGTAATTATACAAGTCCCGGCTCACCCCGTGTTTCATATTGATCCCCGAAGGCTCGTTCTGAGACGCGAGTGCTGCCGTTCGGCACTCCTCTCATTGTTTTTGGTCGTCTGCTGGGGATAAGAGCAGCGACTGTGCCACACTTCAGTAAGCATATGAGCATCGAAGAGTTGAGACCTTGCGTCGTGTAAAGTTGAAACAACCGTCTCGTCAGAGGTTTAGCTCGAACGTCGCGTGCAACGCGGCGATCGTGCCGGAGAGTGACGGCCGGTCGGGCAGGCCGGCCCGAGGGAGACGGTGCTGGATTTTTGAAGCCGCGCAGCATCTTGTCTGCTGTATCCGTCGCGAAGCGGCGGTCGTACAACAGGATGCAATGTGCTTGACCGTCTGAATGAATCCGAACCCGCAGGGGCTGCACCGGCGCGACAGCCGGTCTTCAATGTTCCAGCGCCGATCGTAGCGGTTCTGGCGGTTCTTCTGCTGGTGCATCTCGTGCGTCAGCTCGTTCCCGACGCTTGGGACGATGCAGCGTTCAGTCATCTCGCCTTCGTGCCTGGGCGTCTCACCTTCGCGTTCGACCGGGACCGGGTGGTCGGCGCCATGATGACGCTCGCGGCTCAAGGACCGGAGGGCTACCGGCAGGCCTCGGCCGGCCGGTTCTTTCTCGGGGACGGATCGCTCCTACCGTGGACCGCGGTGACCTATGCGCTGCTTCATGCGGATTGGACCCATGTGGGTTTGAATGGCGTCTGGCTCTTGGCCTTCGGCACCCCCGTGGCCCGGCGGACCCCGTCCAGACGTTTTCTGGCCCTCCTGGCCACGACGGCCCTCGCGGGAGCCGTGGTCCAGTATCTTGCGCATCCGCTGGATCTTGCCCCGGTCATCGGAGCATCGGCCGCCGTTTCGGGCTGCATGGGCGCGGCGTTGCGGTTCATGTTCCAGCCACGGTTATCGCCGGTCGCCGTCTTCGGCGCCGCGCTCGAGACGCCTCGACCGAGATACGTGGCACCTGTGCGCCCGCTCCGCGCCGTCATGACGGATCGGCGAGCCGTGACTTTCCTGATCGCCTGGTTCGGGACGAACCTTCTGTTCGGGTTGGGCTCCATGAGCCTCGGACTGTCGAGCGGCCCTATCGCTTGGCAAGCCCATATCGGCGGCTTCTGTGCCGGATTGCTGCTGTTCCCGCTATTCGACGGGCCAATGGTTTCCAAGGAAGAAACCCCCGAGGACCCCGCGCCCTAAGCAGCCTCGCGTGGCGAAAGCCACGATCGATCTGGCTTTTTCAAAGCAAGATCGAGGCTCCTTCGGACCTTGAGTTTGAGCAGACTTGCGGACGTCTGCTGAGGCAACGTCGCATCGGTAGAGCGCGATGATGCAAGGCGTCGCGTGCTGCGGCGTCCCATCCTGCGAAGAGCCGGGATCATGCACGCGCGGGCCGGCTGGCCTACGAAAACCGCATCAGCGAGCGGAAGAGGTTCTTCACGAAGCCCTGTTCGGCGCCTCCCGTCGGGGTCGTGCGGCTGACGAAATCGAAGACCTTGCCGTCCTGCAGGCCGTAGTTGGCGACGCGCTCGACCTTTTTGTCCTTGTCGAAATAGACCGCGAGCACGCGTTGGTCGGTCACGGAGGGCGGAGAAAACGCAAAGGTCCTGACGACCGTTTGGCTGATGTAGTACCAGGCCGTACCGCCGATCGTGGAGGTCGTCGACGGGGTCCCCATGACGACGAGAACTTGTTCGGCCGAGGATCCCGTCTTCACCTGATCGAGCGAGTGGCTATCGACGACATAGCCTCGGGTCACTTCGCCGTCGTAACCCAGGCAGCCGCCGAGGCTGAAGGCGAGAACCGCAAGGCCGGCCAGGCGCAGGCGCGCCGCGATGGGCCGCCGCGTCTGCGTCGAGGTGCTCCCCATGCTCCGCATTCCAACCTCCTCGACTGACCGACGTTGGTCGACCGCTGCTCGGTCGCGGTCTCGCCGCGTTTCTCCTTGCATCGGACTGGCGCAGTGCCTAACTGCCACCTTCGTGAAAAGCAAGTTGGCGCTCCGGACGGAGCGGACCGTCACCGTCGCAATCGAGACGATGTTGTTTTCCTTTCGGCGTCGACGCCGTGACCCGAACCGCGAACTGCTCGACAGGCTGCACACCGATATGGTGGCAGCGGTTCGTGCCCCCGCGCTCTACACGGATTACGGGGTCGCCGACACGTTCGAAGGCCGGTTCGAGCTTCTGGCCCTCCATGCAAGCCTCGTTTTACGCCGTTTGAACGCCGCGGAACCACCAGGTCCGGCCGTCGCGCAAGACCTGGTCGACGCCATCTTCGGTCACCTCGATTCGGATCTTCGCGAGGCCGGAGTCGGCGACATCACGGTACCGAAACGCATGAAGAAACTCGCCGAGGCCTTTCTCGGCCGATCCGCAGCCTATGACCAGGCGCTTCGGCAGGACTCGGGGGCCCTTGCGGCCGCGATAGCGCGCAATGTCTTTAGCGGGCGAAGCGACGGTACCCGGTTGGCCGCCTATGTCGCGACGGCAAACCGCTCGCTCGAAGCCGCCTCGCTTTCGGCTCTCCTGGGCCGAAGCCTGCCCTTCCCCGACCCGCTGTCCATCAGCCGTTAGAGACCGTCATGGTGCGCCGTCAGCCGACCGAGTCCGGACCCCTTTCACGCCGCTTCGACGTCGCGACCGTGAGAAATGCGCCAGTGACCTTCTCGGTCACGGCGTCCGATACCGAACGCCAGGCGCTTGCGACCGATGCGGGGCTACCGAAGGTCGAGGCCTTCTCTGCCGTTTTTGAAATCGCTCGCGAGGGTCAGGAGGGTTTCAGGGTCACCGGCGCGGTGCGGGCACAGGTTCGGCAGACCTGCGTAGTGTCGCTCGAGAGTTTCCCGAGCCTCATCGAGGAACCGGTGGCGGTGGTGTTCCGGCCCGAAGCGGACGTCGCCCGCATGGCGGCCGAGAGAGCCGCTCAGCCGCAGCACGACGAGGAAGCGGCACTCGACGACTTGCCCGATCCGATCGTCGATGGACGGATCGATCTCGGCGCACTTGCGGCCGAGATCCTGATGCTGGGACTCGATCCCTATCCACGCAAGCCCGGGGTGGTCTTTGCCGAGCCGGAACCGACCAATGCCGCGGATGTCGTATCGCCGTTCGCGGCCCTGAAGCAGCTCAAGGCCGAGGACGAGTCATGATCGCCTGTCGGCTGTCTGCACAGGGTCACAATGCCCCGCCATGGTGCTCGGACAGACCCGTTCGCTGCCCGCGATGTGGGGCGGCGCCATCGAGTTGACGTGGGGTCGGCCATCAATGCACTAGATTGAGGAGCCGATGTCGAGAGATGCTCCGGCGAGACGAAGCTGCTCTGGACAGCCCGGCAGAGTTTACGGAGCGTGGATCTGCAGCAGGCAAGGGTCGGGTGAACATGGCGAAGCAGGTGCGGATCGCTATCGACGCCATGGGTGGCGATCACGGGCCCTCCGTCGTCGTGCCTGGCGCGGCGTTGGCGCTTCGACAACGGCCCGACACGCTTTTCATCATGGCGGGCGACGAGGCTTTGTTGAAGCCGCTGCTCGAGGCGGAGCCTGACCTCGCCCGTGCCACCCGGATCCTCCACACGACCGTCGCGGTCCGAATGGACGATCGGCCGAGCCAGGCTCTGCGGGCCGGACGGCGGACGTCCTCGATGTGGATGGCGATCGATGCCGTCAAGACCGGCGCTGCCGACGTGGTGATCTCGGCCGGCAACACCGGCGCTCTCATGGCCATGTCGAAGATCTGCCTGAGAACCATGGCGCATGTCGACAGGCCTGCGATCGCGGCCATGTGGCCCACCATGAGAGGGGTTTCGATCGTGCTCGACGTGGGGGCCAGCATCGGTGCCGATGCCCAGCATCTCACCGATCTCGCCATCATGGGCGCCGCCATGGCGCGCATCGTGCTCGGGATCGAGCGGCCCACCGTCGGTCTGCTGAACGTCGGCGTGGAAGAGATCAAGGGGCTCGAAGAGATCAAGGCCGCCGGCCGGCAGCTCAAGGACCTTGCCTTGCCGTCGCTCGATTATCGCGGCTTCGTCGAAGGCGACGACCTCGGCAAAGGCACCGTGGATGTCGTGGTGACGGAAGGGTTCGCGGGCAATATCGCCCTCAAGAGCGCGGAAGGAACCGCGGTCCAGATCGGTCGCTACTTGCGTGAAGCCATGGGTCGAAACTGGAAATCGAAGATCGGCTACTGGTTCGCCAGGGAGGCCTTTCAGGCCCTTCGCGACAAGATGGACCCGCGGCGGGTCAATGGCGGTGTCTTTCTCGGGCTCGACGGCGTCGTGATCAAGAGCCACGGCGGCACCGATGCGCTCGGCTTCGCGCGGGCCGTTTCGGTCGGGCGCGAAATGGTCAGCAACGATCTTTTGACCCGGATCAGAGACCAACTGTCGTTGTCGCAGGACCATCAGACCGCCGCCGCATCCGGCACCGTGCCTTCGGACGACGCCCTGGCTGCACCTGAACGAGGATCTCCCGTCGTCCTCGGCCCGTGATCGATGACCGGCGGGTGACGGGTCGCGCACGTGGCCTCGGGCCGGTCGGCACCCGGACACGCCCAGGGACAGGCGATGCCCGGGAGTGCGAGATTGCCGCCCGGCCGGTTTGGGCGCATAGCTGCGCCGCAGACCGACCGGGCGAGGTGGGCCCTTTGCCGATCCGATCCGGCTTGGCCGCATTGCAACAAGACGTGCGCGCGTGTGGGCGCTGATCGAAGAGGCGATGTAGTGGGATCAAAGGGTTTGCGGTCCGTCGTTCGCGGCATCGGGGCCTATCTGCCGGAGCGTTGCGTTTCGAACACGGATCTAGCGCGGATCGTCGATACGTCCGACGAGTGGATCGTGCAGCGTACCGGCATCACGCAGCGCTATTTCGCGGCCGAGGGTGAAACGACATCGCACCTTGCGGTTGCTGCGGCCCGATCGGCGCTCGAGGCTGCCGAATGCGATGCCCGCGACATCGACCTCATTATCGTGGCCACCGCGACGCCCGACTATACGTTCCCTGCGACTGCCACTCTCGTCCAGGCAGCCCTGGAAATCACCGAGGGCGTGGCCTTCGATCTGCAGGCGGTGTGTTCCGGCTTTGTTTTCGCTTTGGCCACGGCCGACAAGTTTCTCTGCTCGGGATCGCATCGTCGCGCCCTGATCATCGGGGCCGAGACGTTTTCGCGACTTCTCGATTGGAACGACCGGTCGACCTGTGTCCTCTTCGGCGATGGGGCAGGCGCAATGGTGCTGGAGGCGCAGCCCGGGGACATGCCGCTGCGTGACGGAGGGGTCATCACGACTCATCTCCGCTCCGACGGGCGGGGACGGACCAAGCTCTACGTCGACGGAGGTCCGTCGACGACCGGAACGACCGGTCATCTGCGCATGGAAGGCCGCGAGGTGTTTCGCCATGCCGTCGGCATGGTGGCCGGCGTCGTGACGGATGCCTTCGCGGCGGCGGGCATCGGGCCCGAGGAACTCGACTGGTTCGTTCCGCATCAAGCCAATCGGCGCATCATCGATGCCTCTGCCGCCAAGCTCGGGATCGCGGCCGAAAAGGTCGTCACAACCGTGCAACTGCACGCCAACACGTCGGCGGCCTCGATCCCGCTCGCTCTCGCTACGGCTTGCGCGGACGGGCGCATTCGACCCGGCCAACTCGTGATGCTCGAAGCCATGGGCGGTGGCTTCACCTGGGGAAGCGCACTGCTCCGCTGGTGACGACGGTATCGATGCGCCGGGAGGCGCTCCGCTCATCCGGTTTGCAGCCTGCACGCGCTTCCGTCGGGACCTGACCTGCTCTAGGCTTCGACTCGGCCGCGCTTGCGAGCGTTGCGGAAACCTCGAACGGGAGATCCTTGAGGGCGCTCATGACGAAAACCCCTGCATTATCCGAGGCCAAGACCATCACGCGGGCCGATCTTTCCGAGGCCGTCTATCAACGTCTCGGACTCTCCCGCACCGAATCCGCCTCCTTGGTCGAAATGGTCCTGCAGGAGATCTCACAAGCAATCGAGCGGGGTGAGACGGTCAAGCTGTCGTCGTTCGGGTCGTTCGTCGTGCGATCGAAAGGCGAGCGAATCGGGCGCAATCCCAAGACCGGCGTCGAAGTCCCGATCACGCCGCGGCGTGTCATGGTGTTCAAGCCGTCGAACATCTTGAAGAGCCGGATCAACGGGACGTCGCAGTCGCACAATGAATGAGCGTGCCGCATCCTCGAAAAGCGTGGACGCCTACCGCACCATCAGCGAGGTGGCCGAAGACCTCGGCCTGCCTCAGCACGTCCTGAGGTTTTGGGAAACGCGGTTCCCACAGGTCAAGCCGCTGAAGAGAGCCGGCGGGCGTCGGTTCTACCGTCCCGAGGACGTCGAACTGCTGCGCGCCGTGAAAGCGCTGCTCTACGACGATGGCTACACGATCAAAGGCGTGCAGCGCATGCTGCGGGACCAGGGTCCGAAAGCCATCAAGGCTTTCAACGCGGCATCTCCGTCGGCCCCGCGAGGCGGAACCGAAGAAGCTCGGATGTGGGGAGGCGAGGCGTCGGATACCACCGGTGAACTCTCGGCCGCCCTAGCGATACCCGGCGGGCGGGCCGAACGTCTCGTGTCCGAACTCGACGAGGAGATGGCGAGCGTCGGTTCGACGCCTGGTCCTGCTTCGCGCCCGCGCCAGGATCTCCCGACCGACATCGTCGATCGATTGCAGGCGGTGCTCCGCGAGCTTGCCGCATGCGAGCGAATCATCCGGCAGGCCCCCAGCTTTCCGCAGCATTAGTCAAGGTGCAATCTTCTCACTCTGGATCGATCCAAGTCGAAGGTGTTATCGATAACTTTGCTGGTTTTGAGCTTAGTTTCCGTTATACGACGAAAACTTGGCCGTGCACGACCAAAACCGGCCGGCCTGCCAAGCCTGATTTTGCGCATTCAAATGAATGATTTGCCCGTGAAAAATAATTGAATACAGGAAACCTACGGACCCGGTCCACGTTACGAATCAAGTTTGTTATAATGAGAAATCCTAACCGTTTAGGTAAACGATTACCCAGACAGACATTCCGTTATGAGACACGTTCCGATCTGCAAGGCTGCCAAGCGAAATTGACGTGTGTCGAGACGTGTATCTCAAAGCGAGCAAGTAACCCGACCAGCGCCTCATTTGCTGCGGCAAGCATAGCGCCAGCGGGTCCGATGGCCTCGACGATGGCCAGAGTGGGAGACGATAGGTTGAGAGTAACAGAGCGAAGCTGCGACGTGTTCGCAGAAAGGTCGTGCAACCAAGGAGGCGGACGTGGGAAAGAGCGAAAGTTACGAAGACGACGTCAAGATTCTGCATCGCATGATCACCTATGTCAGGGATGAAGCAGAGCGGCTCAGCATCCTGGAAGTGGTTAGACTGATGGAGCAAGCAGAGGACGCCATCGAAGCCTGCGTCTCGAACTCAGACGACGACGATCACCACGCCTATGCTCATCTGGAGCGCGAGCTGTTGCCGACGGAACACTGAGACGAAGCATTGCATCTGCCGGTCGACATGGAGCGTAGGCGGACGTGAGCCCAGCGATTGCAGCTTGCGGTAAAGGCCGATTGGTCATATACGGCGCTACCGCTTTGCGGCGTCGGAGTGTAGCGCAGCCCGGTTAGCGCACTAGTCTGGGGGACTAGGGGTCGGAGGTTCGAATCCTCTCACTCCGACCAATTCAGCTGCATTGTCTTCTGAGCGATCGGTTAGTCTTTTCAAGCGCTTAAGCGTCATCGGCGTCACTCAGCGAACTGTCCAGTGCCGGGGTGTGGCCAAGGTGCTCGAGCCACCCTGGCGCGATAGCGCTGTCCACCTCATCAGGCGATGATTCCTTAGGGCAGGTTCTATTTAAAGAAGGGCATTATCCTGATCGGGCAGATGTCCTTACGGACGGTTGCCAGGCCGAACTCTCGATAAGCCGAAGCAACCGGCGTGCCTGAGCGCGAACATCCTGGTCGATCGCGACATCCAAGACGCCGGATCGCGGTGAGCCGGGGATCGGCACGAAGGTCGTTCCTGCTTGAAGCTCGGCTGGGGGACGAGGCCGGGCTGTCACTCATTTCTCGAATCTCTAGGTTGCTGACGCGTCATCATCTCGCTCAGCACTTTGCGTCGCATTTGGCGCCGTTTGACATGTCAGGTCATCGTTGCTTGCAAATCGTCGTTTCCACAACCTCATGCGTTGTAACGGAGAGGCTGTCGGGGTTGTGTCAACGCTGGAACTGCCCCACATGCGACGATAATGCATTCACATGATGTTCCTTCCAAAAATCAGAGCCGACGAATATTCCGGGGACGGTGTCCTCGAAGCGTCGCGCCCTGACCTCATCACGCGAGAGTTGATCACGAAGGTTTAGTGCTGATCGGCTCTTGCGATCCATCGCAATGCAGCATGAACGCGCCGATCCTGGCCAGCGTGGAGGGATCGCGCAATAGCGGCGCGTGGCCCTGACCCTTCACCGTGACGAGGCTGCTGTCGGGATGCAGACGCACCATGGCATGGGCCGTCTCGGTCGCGAGCAGGTCCGAAAACTCTCCCCGGATCACCAGCAGCGGCGCCCCGCTCAGCGACTCGAACTGTGGCCAGAGCGTCGGCAGGTCTGCCGTGTCGAGGTCTTGGAGCGCTGTCATCAGTGCGGGATCGTAGCGGATCGCAAAGCCGCCTTCCCGGTCCGAGAAGGTGGTCCGCGCGAAGGCCATCCAGTCCTCGTCCGACAACCCGGTGAAATGCTGGCCCGCGTAGCTTTTGATGATGGCCACGGCCTCGGTCCAGTCGCGCGGCACCGGCAGTTTCCCGACGTAGCCGCGTATACGCTCGATGCCGGCGCCTTCCAGAACCGGGCCGATGTCGTTCAACACGGTCCCCCGGATGCAGTGGGGTCGGAACGAGGCGATCGCCATGGCAATCAGGCCGCCGCGCGACGTCCCGACGAATACGGCCTCAGCGACACCGGCATCCGCCATAACGGCCAGCACATCCGCGGCCTCGACCGGGACGGTGTAATGGCCGGGATCGGTGTCATGCGCCGAGAGACCTCTGCCCCGGTAGTCGAGGGAGAGGACGCGACGCGGCGTTATGCCCTGCGAGAGGGTGGACGCGAGCGGATCGAAGTCTTCCGCCGTGCGGGTCAGTCCGGGCAGGCACATGACGGGCAGCACGGCGGACACCTTGGGTCCGACATCGCGGTAATGCAGACGTAAGCCGTCGGGTGCCGTGGCGAAACGGCTCGTCGCAAGGTCCTGGGCTCCACTCACCGCCGGGTCTCCTGTCCGATCCGGCTCAGGTGCCCTTGCCGGTCGGCGGCGGCGTCTCGACACCCACCACCAGGACCGAGGGCCGCCCGAGCTTGGCGCGATAGATCTGCAGGTTCTCTATCACGCGCTGCACGTAGTTTCGCGTTTCAGAGTAGGGGATCCGCTCGATCCAGTCGACGACGTCGATGCCGGGCTTGCGCGGGTCGCCATAGGCCGCGATCCAGTCCTTTACGGCCTTGCCGCCGGCGTTGTAGGCCGCGAAGGTCAGGATGTAGGAGCCACCCTGCTCGTCGAGCAGGGTCCCGAGGTGGGCGGCGCCGAGTTGCGCGTTGAAGGCAGGGTCGCTGGCGAGGCGGCCGTCATCGTAGGAGACGCCAGCCCGCATGGCGGTGCTCCTCGCCGTCGAGGAGATCATCTGCATCAGGCCCTTCGCGCCCGCGGCCGAGAGCGAGTGCTGCTCGAATTCGCTCTCCTGACGGGCGATGGCATAGACGACCGACAGGTCGGCCGAATTGGGGAGAGGCCGGAAATTGGGGATGCCGAACGTCGGAAAGGCAGTGTCGTCGAGCGCCATGCCGCGCTGGGTGGCGGCTTTGCCCACCGTCAAGGTGGCCCAGGCATCCCGGTTCCGCTCCAGAACGTCGCCCAGGGCCCCAACCTGCGCTTCCGCGGGCTCCGACCGGCCGATATCGATGGCGAGGGGCAGAGCGATGTCGCGTGCCCCGATGCCGTAGAGATATTCGGTGACCCGGACAGCCTCGTTCCGCGCCTCGCCGGTCGCCGGGGCCGTCGTGCGCAGCGACAGCGAGGTCTGCCCCAGCCTTGCGGCCGCGAGTTGCCCGTAGAAGGTGATGTCGTAGCGGGCGGCCTCCGCATAATGACCCATCGCGTCGTCGGTTGCCCCGAGCGCTTCCGCGGCCCGGCCGAGCCAATAGGCCGCGCGCGCCTTGGAGATCGGCGTCTCGGCGAGCGACGCGATCGCTCCGAAATGGATGGCCGCAGTCTTGGGATCGTTCAGGAAGCGCAGTGCGATCCATCCTGCATGAAACTCCGCCTCGATCGTCGACGTGGGTCCCACGGCGCCGTGGCCGGCGCAGATCGCATAGGCCTTTTTGACGTCGCCGAGGTCCAGAAGCTTTCGGGCCACGATGCGGCGCTCGGTCCACCACTCGTCGCCATCGATGATGTCGGCCGCCTCGTGGGGTGCGGCCAGCAGCAGGTCGGCGGCTTCGACGGCCCGGTTGGCGCGCCTCAGCCGCTGGATCCGGGAGAAGAGCAGAAGAGGATCGGCCTGGAGGGTTTTCGGGACGGCCGCGATCGTGATGTCGGCGAGACTCGCATTGCCGATCACGGCGGCGCGGGCCTTCGCCAGAGCCAGAACGTCCGAACCGGCCAGCGCCGCTTCCTTGAGCCCGGCCTGCACCTTCTCCTTGTAGAGGAAATGCGCCGCGCGGATCCGGTGATCGTCGCGGCCGATCACATCGGCGAAGGTCTGCGCCAGATAGGTCTCCTGCCACGGCGTCAGGTCTTCCTCGCGCCAAACCTCGTGAAGGATGGCGGCTGCGGCGTCCGCATCGCCAAGGCCCCGTTCGGCCTCCGCCAGGGCGATCTTCCCGGCCACGGTCTTCAGGGTCGTCTTGCCGAGGCGGGCTTCGATCTGGGCGGGGTTCGACCGGTCCGCCGCTACCGCTTCTTCGATCCGCCGGTTGAGCCATGACAGGGCGGGCCAGTCCGGATGGGCCGTCGCGAAGGCATCGAGACGGGCCAGGCCGACGAGATGCGAATCGAGACGGATGGCCGACCATTCGGCGGTCAGCCGAGCCAAGGACCCCTTAATGCTGGCCGTTGCTCGATCGCCCGAAGCGAGGTCGTCGCGGCGATAGGCGTCGAGCGCCTGCCGCACCAGGGGCTCGTCTGGATCCTTGTCGGCGATCGTCGGACCGCCGGGAGCGCCGTTCTCCGTTGCGGTGGCGGGCGGCAACGTCTCGAGGCTTGGTCCGGGGAGCGAAGGACCGGACGCAGACGATACGGAGCTTCCCTCCGGAGGAGAGGTGGGGGGATCCGCCATCGCCAGTTCGGTCCCGGGATCGGGGTTGACGAGCGGCACGGCGCGCGTTGCGATCTTGGGCAGGCGGGATGCCGTAGCGACGCGATGCGGCCCGGCCGAAACCTGGGTCATCAGGGCGCTGTGACGCACGAACCAGTGCCTGGGAGCGCTCTCGGCGACATGTCGGACCGCAGGCACGAAAGCGGCCGCACAGGCCAACCCCGTGGTGGCCAACAAGCCCGCCCGAATACGCTGCTTCGCCATGCGCCCACCACGTCGGCCGAGATCGGTTACACATCGGAAGCGATGGTGCACGCGCGACATTTACGAACTCTAAACCACGCTCGAGGACAGAGCCGTGCGACCCGGCCCTGGCGTAATTCCCTTTTCACGCCTGCTTCTGCGCGCTAGACCGGTCGACGCCCCGACCCAGCCATCCAAATGCGGCCTGCATTGGGCTTAGAGGTGGGAGTTCCGTTCAACGCTGAGGCTGCGATCTCGTCATGGCTGCACAATTCAAGGGATCGGCGACCGCGCTGGTCACCCCCTTCAAGGACGGCGCCGTGGACGAACACGCCTTTCGGGCGCTTGTCGACTGGCAGATCGGCGAAGGGTCGCATGGGCTCGTTCCCTGCGGCACCACGGGTGAGAGCCCCACCCTGACGCATGACGAGCATATGCACGTCGTCGATCTGTGCATTCGCGAGGCGCGAGGCCGCGTTCCCGTCATCGCGGGCGCAGGCTCCAACAATACGGCGGAAGCCGTGGCTCTGGCCCGCCACGCGGAAGATGCGGGGGCGGATGCGGTCCTGGTCGTGACGCCGTATTACAATAGACCCAGCCAGGAAGGCCTCTACCGCCATATGAAGGCGGTGAACGACGCCATCGGCATCCCGATCATCATCTACAATATTCCCCCGCGCTCGGTGGTCGACATGTCGGTCGAGACGATGCAGCGGCTTTACGAACTCCCCAATATCATCGGGGTCAAGGACGCGACCGCCAATCTGGCGCGCGTTTCGCTCCAGCGGCACGCCATGGGACCGGATTTCGTCCAACTCTCGGGCGAAGATATGACAGCGCTGGCCTATATGGGGGCCGGCGGACACGGCTGCATTTCGGTGACGTCCAATGTGGCGCCGCGGCTCTGCGCCGACATGCAGCGAGCGGCTCTCGAGGGGGACTACCGCCGAGCGCTGGCGCTTCAAGACAAGCTCGTGCCCTTGCACAGCGCCCTTTTCGTCGAGCCCAGCCCGGCCGGCCCTAAATTTGGATTGTCGCTGCTGGGCCGGATGAGCGATGAGATCCGCTTACCCATGCTTCCCGTGACGCCGCCGGCGCGGACGCTGATCCGGCAAGCCATGGCCTACGCCGGCCTGATCGACGCCTGACCGGCAAGGCCGCTGGCGCCCCACAACAAGAACAGGTCCCCGTTTTGGCCAAGGACGAAAGCAACTTCAAGGTCGTGGCCGACAATCGGCGGGCACGCTACAATTACGAGATCGGGGACGTCTTCGAGGCCGGCCTGGTGCTGACCGGAACCGAGGTCAAATCCTTGCGGAGCGGCAAGGCGACGATCGCCGAAAGCTATGCGTCGGCGGAAAAGGGCGAGCTCTTCCTGATCAATGCGACCATCCCCGAATACGGTCACGGCAACCGCTTCAACCATGAGCCGAAGCGGCCCCGCAAGCTTCTGATGAAGGCGCGCGAGATCGCCAAATTGACCCAGGGCGTGGCCCGGGAAGGCATGACGCTCATCCCCCTCAAAGTCTACTTCAACGATCGCGGGCGGGCCAAGCTCACGCTGGCGATCGGCCGAGGCAAGAAGCTGCATGACAAGCGCGCGACCGAGAAGGAGCGCGATTGGAATCGCGAAAAGTCCCGCGTGCTTCGTGACAAGGGCTAGAGCGCTTTCGCCTTTGGCGAATTCGCTCCAGCTTAGAATGTCGAGCAGT
>CAXUOD010000062.1:0-20280 GCA_964252585.1 uncultured Lichenihabitans sp.
CTCGCTTAGGAAAAACTTGACCAATTTAGCGTAGGATCGCGCCTGTTCGTATAATGCTCCCTTCGCTTCACCTGCTCCAAGCAGGAATCTAACGGCCATGATGGAGAGATGCTTGCTGGACGTAGCTCGGGTGTTGCTCGCCCAGAACCGGTGTTCACGGAATTCTTTCATTGAGCGCTCGTCCGAATTGAGGTGACGGACAAAAGCAGTCATAAAGCCGATACTTTCGTATAGTTTCTCGGTGTGAGCACCAGCAGACCGAGCGTAGCTCTCTTTGCAGTCTTCCAGTGCCTTCACTGGGTGCTTGTGTAGCCTCACGAGCCACACACTAAGTCTCTTCGACACTTCTGACATCTTAGGCTCCAAAAAACAGAATTCCTGGATTAATTTCGACTCGATAGCCCGCGGCATAGATGTGATTGGCCCGCAGTTGACATGATTTCTGGCGTGCTCCTGCCGGTCCACAGGGGAATCAAGCATAGCTCCGAGAAAATCGCAGACCAGTTGGTCTTCGAGGTTCGGACCAGCCGCCGATTACTTTTTTCGAGTAGTTTCGCCAGCTGAGCCGAGCTCACCTTTGTCACCGGTTGCGTCGGCGAATTTCTATTCGGGAGGAGATCGCGGTCAGGGCTATGCGTGTGCCGCGCGGTTGATCTTCAGTATGCGCGCACCCTGCTGCATCCGAAGTCGAGAGCCTGTCGACCATCGATTTGTCGCATCAGATTACAGATGTCCTCGCAGCGCCACGCCGTAATGCGCGGTCCTAACTTCACCGGCTGCGGGTAGCGAGCCGTCCGCACACCTTCCCACCAAGCTGACTTGCTGATTGGAAGTGGCCCTACTGGTTGAAGGATTTGTTTTAGGCGCAGGTAGCCGCCTGCTCCAAGCAGAAGAGGGGCGGTCGGATTCAGCTGATTAAGGTTCGGCATTTCATTCACCATTTGGTCAACAGGGGGTGTCTGCGGTTGACCAAGACACAATGCGCCTAAGGGCAAAGTTGGTCTATCGAAGCAACTTGCTGCCCTACAGAAGATGCTGATTTCAATCAATTTCCGCCGTCACAGGTGTGCTGCAATTTTCGCTTTCAGGTGATCGTCCAGAGCTGGATTGCTTACAGGGATGGCTTCGATCCAGACAGGAAGCTTTGTGAATTTGATATGGGACACCGCTCGCTTGTCGAGCACCGATGACAGCTTCTGAATGACCCACTTGACCTTGGAAAAGTACTCCGCGAGCTCCTGCCTCTCCAACAGCAAAGTATCCACGTCGTCTGAAAACGAGTCATCTTCGGGATTGAGTGACCAGTCGAACTTCGAGTGGTACTGCTCTACATACAAGAAGGGAAATGTCCTGGAACGCGAGCGCCAGTGGTTTTCAAAGGTCCGAGAGGACATAAGCCATTTACGATCGAAAGCCCCGTTTTGGACCAGGATCTTCAAGGAGGTCAGATTTGGCGCTTTACTGCTAGCCGAAGTATCGCTTACGCTCAGCAGATAGTTGACGACCTTCGCATAAAACTGCCTATCGTCGACGCGGCCGGTTCCAGAGGTGACGATTTCGAAACTCGGGTTGAGCGGGGCATGGAGGGAAGTGAGGCGGGCTGCAACGTCCAGAGTGAGATAGCGAGAGAGACTGGATGCCTCCTCTGCTTCCAAGCTGCTGAGTTGCACTATCCCGTACTTCTGTCGGAGGTAGTTAGCTGTGCAGTTGATCATGGCCGGAACACGCAAGCCTTGCTCAGATGGCCAGCGAATCCAAATAAGAAACTGAAATAGAGCGTCACGGGTGGCAATTGAGCTTACGTGAAACGGACTACAGAGAATGTCTAAAGCATTCTCGATCTGCAAATATTCAGATGAAATATTTGCGTTCAGATCATTAAATATCGTCGTACTCTGACGCCACCAGCGGTACACTGAGGCCGTTGACAAATGATATTTGTTAGCGATCGCCTTGACTGAATGCCCAGCGACAAACTCTCTTGTAAAAATGTCAACGTACTTTGCCTTTTCCTCAGAGGTGGGGTGAACACCCGGGGAACGACGCTGCAAAGACGACCACTTTCGTGGGCGTTTACCCTCCACAAGGGACCATTTGTGCGTTCTCTTCTTAATCAGCAGGCCAAGGCTATCGGACAAGGTTTCGTGCATCTCGTCAATCGGCCAAGAAGGTCACTGACCCCCTTCTCTGATCTGGCCCGCGACAGATGCAGCGTCTCGATGTCGACCGGCGGTTTTAGCGATTCCGCCGGATCGACGATCAGCAACAGGTCCTGTTGACGCTGCGAGGCACCCCGTGGTCGCACGCGATGCTTCGTTTCAGATGGCTCTACCGATTTATCATAGGCGCTCGGGGCGCGTGCGACGCCCGGATCAAACCAGTCCGATTTGCGCCAAGCTGAGATTTTCGTAATTGATCGCCGAACTTAGCCCTGCCAATCGGTCCAGAATGCATCTCGTGGGGCATTAAGCTGAAAGGCCATCCCAAGTCGGACTAGCTTGCGTTCCAAGCCGTAGAAATTTGGGTGTGGCTTTCCCGCAACTATCCTCGCACGATTGTCTCACATGCGGCAGGATACAGCTTGGCAGGGATCCAAGGTCCTCCAGTTACATCCGCTCACGTCCACGGGACACAAACGAGACACTGGGAGATCGTGGTGAGGCTAAGTCGTTGACTAAACTGGCGCGCCCAAGGGGAATCGAACCCCTGTTTTCGCCGTGAGAGGGCGACGTCCTGGACCGCTAGACGATGGGCGCGGATCGACACGCAGCAACGTGCGACGAGGATGGTATAAACAGCGGCACGGTCGTCCGCAACCCCGGTGAGAGGGCTTGTCGGCCAGCACCCCATGAGCCGGTCGAGAATACCGATGGTCGCGGCCGGCTTCGCCGTGAGCCCGGGGGCGAAGGCGGTTTCATCTCCGGGGGTTTCGCGATAGGGTTCCGGCAGCTCGGCGGAAGTCCCGTCCAGCGTGCTCGAACCCTGTAGCCGTCCCCGCCTTGCGCGATAGCCTGACCGTCCTGGCGATTTTGGTGATCGGCGTCCTGACGGCGGCCCTGGTCGGCCCTTACCTCATCGACTGGAACTCCCACCGGCAGCTGATCGAGCAACGGCTCACGGCCGCAGCGGGCACCAAGGTCACGGTCGCCGGGCCGATCGACCTCAAGCTCCTGCCGCGGCCCATCTTCAAATTCGCCCGCGTCGCCATCGGCGTGCCTGCAGCCGGCCGACCTCATGTCACGATCGAGGAGGTCGACGCGGAAATCTCGCTCGCCGCTCTCATGCGGGGCGAACTCCAGGTGGTCGATACCACGCTCAAGCGCCCGCGGCTCACGCTCGTCGAAACCGCTGGAGCCGGCTTCGGCCTACCCCTCCCGGCCGACGACGATGCCGACCGGGTCGCACTCGATCACATGCGCATCGAAGACGGTGCTGTGGCTCTCGATTTCGCCGACGGACGTCACCTCGCGCTCTCGGGGCTCGATACGGAAGCCGAGGCGACCTCGCTCCGCGGCCCGTTCAAGGCCACGGGTCGGTTCGGGCCGGCCGATGCGCCCGTTCCGTTTCACCTGGCTACCGGAACCTTCGATGGCCGCAGGATGGTGTTGAAGGTGCGGCTCGACGGCGCGGCCCTCCGGCCCGCCGTCGATCTCGATGGAACGCTGTCGTCGGGGCCGCCGCCGACGCCCCCGAAAGCGAAACCCGGCACGGCCTTCACCGGGCCTGGCTTCGACGGGACTGCGACCGTGACGGGACGACTGTCGCTCGCCGACACGCCGGCCGGCATCCCATGGCACATGACGGCCCGTCTCACGGCCGACCGAGACCATGGCTCGGCGTCGGATCTCGAGTTTCGGGCCGGCACCGACATGCGGGCCGTGATCGCCGCGGGGACCGCCGAAGCGGTCTTCGGGCCAACCGCCCCCGGCGATGCCGCCCGATCGCTTCCGACGGGGAACGTGCAACTTCACGGGGCGCAGTTCGACGTCGACGCCCTCGCGGTGGTCCCGGAAGGCAGCAACGCGCCGCCCCCGCGCGGAGCCGACCTTCTCGGCCGGGTGCTCGGTGCGGCCGGGAACGGGACCGCAGGCGTGGGATTGCCGCTTCGGCTCACGATGACGGCGGGCTTCGACACGGTCACGCTCGACGGACAGACGCTCCTCGGGACGAACCTGAGGGTCTCGGCCGGCCCCGAGCCGACCATCGGCCTGCATCTCGCATCCGAAGGCCCCGACACCGCCCGACTTTCGCTCGACGGTGGTTTCGAGCCCGGAGACGCGGCGGTGTTCCGCGGCCACGTCGAAGGATCGAGCGGCGACCTTCTCCGGACCGCGGCTTTTTTGGCACCCATGGCGCCCGGCCGCGCGGCCGGGCTGAAGGGCACGAGCCCGGCCCGCAATGGGGCCGGAGCCGGCGATGTGGAGGCGGCGCGCGTCGGCGCCACGGCGCGGAACGTGACCCTCCGGCTCGACGGCTCGCGGCTCGTCGGCACCCTGTCCTACACGGGCGGCGTCGGGACTGAACGGCCCCGGCTGTTCGCCGACCTCGCCTCGGACAATCTCGATCTCGACGCACTGCCCGACCTGTCCGGCGCCGCGATTGCGTCGCGGGACATCGACCTGTCGCTGGCGCTCTCGGCCACGGCCGTTAAACTCGCGGCCGGCAGCGCCGGCACGCTCGACGCCGGACATCTGGCGTTGCATCTCACGAAGAGCGGAGACGACCTGCACCTCGACCGCCTGGCCCTCGATGTCGGCGGAAGCGCCATCGAGGCCACGGCGGACCGGACCGGACCCGACGCCCGAGCCAGAGCCCATATCCGGGCCCCCCAGGTGGCCCCGCTGGCGCAAGCGCTCTGGCGGTTGTTTCCCATGTCCGCCACGGCGGCGCTGCGTGACCGCGCCGCCGGCTTGTCGCCCTTCGACGGCACGCTCGAGGCCGAGGCCTCGACCTCCGCCGTCGACGGGACTCTCGCCCCCCGGCGTTTCGCGATCGACGGCACGGCCTCGGGGACCCGCGTGGCGGCGTCGCTGACCCCCGATCGGCCCGACGATGGCCTGGATGCCGCCACGCGACCCGTCACCCTGGTGGTCCATGCGGAGGCGGCCCAGGCGGCGGCCCTGTTGCGGCAGCTGGACCTTTCGCCGCGAGCCGAACCGTCCGGCGCGAGCCCGGAACGCGGGACTCCCGACGCCGGAGCGCGCGACCTCGGAAACGCCGTCCTCGACGGCACGGCTCGTGGCTCCTTCGCGTCGGGGTTCGACACCATGGTGGCGGCGCATCTCGGCGTCACGGCCCTGTCCTACAAGGGCCGGGCGCGGGTCGAACGAGGCCAGGGACATGTCGAGGTCAGCTCCGCCGACCTCCGGCCCGCCCTGGTGGAGCTCGGCCTCCTGCCGCACCAGACCGTCACGGCGCCGAGCAAAACGGAAGGCATCAGCCCGATGACCGCATCCGCCGCGTTGCAGGGCGACCTCAGCTGGAACGGGCCGGTGTTCGGACTGCGTCACCTGGGAGGCCGCTTCGCCGGAACCGGGGTCGCGGGCGACCTCAACCTCGATCTCACACCGCGGAAGCCCGGCCAGCATGACGAACGTCCGGTGCTGTTCGGGCAGTTGGCTCTCGAGCGACTCTCCGTCGATTCGCTGTTGGATCTCGCCTGGGGATCGCCGGACGGCGTCGCCGGCTCCGCGCTCGATCGCGGGGCCTGGTCCGAGGCACCGTTCGGAGTACCGGCCTTAGCCCTGCCCCGCAGCGAAGTCGGCCTGAAGATCGGGACCATGCCTCTCAGCGGCGCCGGACAAGCCTCTGCGGTTTCGCTGGTCCTTCGTGCCGGCAACGGGGGAATGACACTGGCCGACACCACGGGCCGCCTCGGCGGCGGCACCATCGGCGGTACCGCGACATTGCGGCGCGACGCCAGCGGCGCGAGTCTGTCGGGCAGGATCACCTGGAACGACATCGGCTTCGATCACGACGGCCTCTCGGCCCGGGTCGGCGGCACGCAGGATCTCGCAGGCTCGGGTGCGACGCCGGCCGCGGTCGTGGCGAGCCTCGCCGGGACGGGAAGCGTGACGCTCGTCGGCGCGACCCTGGCGCGAACCGATCCGGAGGCCCTGGCCCGCACGGTCGCGACCCTCGACAAAGCGCAGGACCTCACCGACCCCGACGCCCCCGCGATCGACGTCGACGATGTTCGTCAGGCCCTCGGGACGCAACTCGATCGCGGTCCGCTGCGCCTCGGCGACCAGACGGCACCCGCGACTCTGGCCGCCGGCGTGCTTCGGGCCGGCCCGCTGCATGCCGAAAGCCCCCGCTGGGCGGCGGACACCGACTTGACGCTCGACCTCCGCAGCCTCGATCTCCAATCCAAGACCCGGTTGCGGACGCGCGAACTCGGCACGGACCGCAAGTTCGACATCGCCGAGGTCGTCTCGATCCTGGCCGGACCGCTCGATGCCGCTCCGCAGCGCGACCTCGATGCCACGAGCCTCGTCAACGTCATCCAGGCGCGGGCCATTGCCCGCGACCAGGAGCGCATCGAGGTCATGCAGCAGGACATCCGCGAGCGCGCCTTCTTCAACAGGCGACTCAGGGCGATCGAGGCCGACCAGCAGGCCGCGCGTGACCGGACACGCGAGGAGAGCGACGCCGCGGCGGCCGCCAAGGTCGAGACCGACAAACAGCGTTTCATCGACAGTGCGGTGAAGAACGTCGAGGGCCCTGCGCCCCGGCCCCGCCCGGGCGGACCAGCCCGGGCCGACAGCAGGCCCTCGCCCGCTCCGACCGGGCGCGGATCGCGGTCGACCCGGAACGGCGATCCCGTCGATCTGCGGCCGCCGCTGAACGCGACCCAGAGTCCTCCGCCGCCGCAGACCGGCCCCGATCCCTCCTCGGCGGGCCGTTACTGACCGTGCAGCCGGTGTAAAAAGCGCGATGTCGTTCTCGCCCACACACGCAAGGCGTCGACCGCCCGATCCTGCCTCCCCATGAAGCGGTGCTTCCTTTTAGGGCGCCGGGGCGCTACTAGCTGTGCCGTCGTCCAGCTTGAAGGCATTGACGGTTCAGATGCGTTTGTCCCAGGTTCTCGTTTTGCTCGCATCCGAGCCTGAGGAGCGTGTCACTTTTCGGGACATCCTTGCGATCTTGAGCGACCGCTCCTTCGCGATCCTGGTCGTCCTGCTCGGGTTGCCGAATTGCCTGCCCATGCCGCCACCGATCCCGACCATATCGGCCTTGATGCTGATCATGCTGGCGGTCCAGATGGCGATGCGCCGTCCGGAGCCTTGGTTCCCCGGCGTCATCCTGAGGGGATCGATCGCGCGGAGCGACGTCCTTCGTGCCGTGAAGCGAGCGCTGCCGGTCGTCAGCGTGCTGGAACGCTGGTCGCGGCCCCGGATGGGCATCTTCGACGAGAGGACCAGCCTCATGCTGAGCGCCGTGCTGTTGCTCACCATGGCGGTCGGCATGCTGATCGCGGCGCCGCTGATCGGGCAGGTCCCCTACGGGCTGGCGGTTTGCCTGCTCGGACTCGGCCAGATCGAGCGCGACGGCGTACTGGTGCTGTCCAGCATGCTGGCGGGCCTCGTCGGCGTCGTCCTGAGTGCGAGTTTCATCTATGGCGTCGTTCTCGGCCTCAGGAACATGTTCTGAGGTCCGGCACCGGACCAAAGCAGCCGTTGCCTCTGGCTTGACGCCTCGCCGTATCTGCCTGCCCTGAAGCGCCGACCGTCTTCGCAACGATGGGTTCGAAGCTCGGCGCCTCGCTAGAGGCCGTGACTAGCTTGTAAGCGCAAGATCAGAAGTTGAGCACAGCTTCTGCTGCATTTATCAGCATATGATGACACTTTTATGTACACACTTCGTTAACCATCGATTGCGTTTTTTAACTGTGTTTCTTCTGGAACTCATTGTAGCCGACCGGCATTTCGTCCACGTAGCTCGTGTGGTTCGTGTGCGGAGCACCGTGATGTTGCGCTTGATGATGGCTCTGTCGGCGCTTTGCGTGGTCTCCGCCGCAATGGGTCTCGGTAAGGTCATGCCCTTGCCTGCCACAACATCCGGTCTATGCCTTGCGGTTTTCGCGCTTTCGGCCACGCTGCTTATCGGATCTTTCGAGGCCTACGAAACCGAAGCCAGCCGTGTCGTCGAGCGGGACGAGTTCTGAAGGCCTGCGGCGAGCCATTTCCCAAACTTTCGCGAATACAGCGGGGATGGGTTCCCGACCGATCTCGTGAAGCGGCGCCCATCGATAATCCTCGGGTGCGACACCATCGCCGATGCGGCCCGTATAGACGGCAAGTCGCAACGCGAAATGCGTGAAGACGTGGTCGATGCTGCCGTGCGAAACCACATCGATCACGCCTGAGGGAAGACCCGACCCGCCGGAAGGCTCGCCGGTCCATTCGGATCCGACAAATTCCGTCATCCCGCCGAGCATGCCCTTCGACGGCCTCGTCCGGACCAGAACGGCACCGTCCGCCCGCTCGACGACCGCCATCGTGCCGAACCGCTGCGGCAGCGCCTTCTTGGGAAGCTTCTTCGGATACAGCGTCTGGGTTCCGGCCGCCCGGGCCGCGCAGGCGCGGCCGATCGGGCAGATCGCGCAGGCTGGGCTCTTGGAGGTACACAGCGTCGCGCCGAAATCCATCGTGGCCTGGGCGAAGTCTCCGGGCCGATCGGGAGGCACGAGCGCAGCGGTCAGGCGGCGGATGATTGGCCGAGCCGCCGGGAGAGGTGTCTCGACCGCATGGAGCCTCGTGATGACCCGTTCGACGTTCCCGTCGACCACGGTGGCGTCCTGCCCGAAGGCGATCGCCGCGACCGCCGCAGCCGTATAGTCGCCGATGCCGGGCAAACCTCTCAGTTCGGCCTCGGTCCGGGGGAATCGCCCGCCGTGCTGCAACACCACGGCCTGGGCGCAATCGTGCAGATTACGCGCTCTAGCGTAATACCCGAGCCCTGCCCATTCCTTGAGAACTTCGTCCCGGGGAGCCTTTGCGAGCGCGTCGACATCGGGCCAGAGCGCCAGGAAACGGGCGTAATAGCTTTTCACGGCCGCGACCGTCGTTTGCTGGAGCATGACCTCGGACAGCCAGACTGCATAAGGGTCCGGTATCCTCTTGCCCTTGGCCCGCCACGGCAGATCGCGCCTGTGCCGGTCGTACCAGTCCAGAAGGGCCGCCGTGATGTCGAAAGACGCTGGCATGCTGTGATGATAAGTCCGAGGATGACACCGCTGGCTAGCAGGCCGGTCATTCGCGGGGAAGTGCGACCGCATGAACAGGATGGGACGGGGCAAGAACTGGGGCCGACCGTTGGGCGACTGGGTCGGCGCATGCATCGCCCCGGCCCTGGCCCGCTATGGGTTCGGGGAGGCCGACCTCGTCACGGCCTGGATCGACATCGCGGGCGAGCGCGTGGCCTCCTTCGCCGAGCCGATCGCGATCAAATGGCCGCGGGGCCTTGCCAGGAGTGCCGTCGAGCGGGACGCGTCGGGAGAAGCCGCCGAGCACCGCCCCGCCACGTTGATCCTGCGGGTCGAAAGCGTCTTTGCGCTTGAGCTTCAGCACCTGGCGCCGATGCTGATCGGGCGGATCAACGCCCACCTCGGTTGGCGGTGCATCGGCAAGCTCGCCTTGCGTCAGGCGCCACTCCAAGGCCGGCCACCGCCGAGGCGCCTGCCCGTTCCGCCCTCTCCCGTGGCGGTCGAGAAGGCGCGGGAGGTCGTCGCCGGGATCGAGGACGACGCGCTGCGGACAGCTCTCGTGCGGCTTGGTTCGCGCGCCCTGAAGCCAGGTTGAGTCCTGACGGCGCGTCTTGGCGACGCCGGGCGATTTCCTCGGACGGTGATCTGCAGTAGACACTGTCGCAAGGCCCGCGCCGCGGGTGTTTCGCACGATCGAGAGGTTCACATGCGCGGTTCAGCCCCTACCAGCCGCCGGTCCTTCCTCAGGATGGCCGCAGCGTCGGGTCTTGCGACCACAGGGACTCTCGCTGGGGCCGCCGCACCGGCCCTGGCCCAGGCGGCCGGCGCGACGGTGCCACCCGGTGACTTGATGGCGGAGCCGACGCTGCCCGACATCTGGCTCGGAGCCAAGGATGCCCCCGTGACGATGATCGAATATGCGTCCATGACCTGCACGCATTGCGCGGCCTTTCACGAAGAGACGTGGCCGACCCTGAAAGCGAAGTATATCGATACGGGCAAGGTGCGTTTCGTGTTGCGCGAGTTCCCGCTCGACCCGCTCGCCACGGCCGGCTTCATGCTGGCCCGCTGTGCCGGTCCGGACAAGCGCTACCCGCTCGTCGACCTGCTGTTCACGCAGCAGAAGAACTGGGCCTTCGTCGACAAGCCCGTCGAGTCGCTGGAGAATACGGTCAAGCAGGCCGGCATCAGCCACGATGCTTTCGAGACCTGCCTCAAGGACCAGAAGCTCTACGACCAGGTCAACCAGGAACGCGACAAGGCCGCGCAGCAGTTCAAGGTCGACGCGACCCCGACCTTCTTCATCAATGGCGTGAAGCACGCCGGAGAGCTCAGCGTAACGGAGCTCGACAAGATCCTGGCCCCGCTGGTCAAAAGCTGAGTCCCCTGTTGTCTGACCCGTCTTTAGAATGAGGATGGGTGAGAACTTTCCGCCGGTGGGTATCAGCGCCGCCAAGCCATGCCGGACAACGAGCCCGTGAACGGTTTCGCGATCGGGAAGGCCAAATCTCCGCGCTTGCTCGTCCCGATCCCGATGGCGCAGAGCGCTTCGACGAAGCGGACCGCCACCCCGACCCCGTCGATCACCGGCACGCCGAGTTCGCGGGTGAGGTCGCTCGCGAGATCCGCCATGCCGGCGCAGCCGAGCACGATGGCGCCGGACCCGTCCTCGTCGAGGGCCCGCCGGCATTCGTCGACGATCTTCCTGCGCGCGTCGGAAGCCGGGTCCTCGAGTTCGAGCACAGCCAGTTCGGTGGACCGCACCCGGCGGCAATGGTGCTCCATCCCGTAGTTGCGCAGGAGATGTTCGGCGATGACCCGCGTGCGGCCGAGCGTCGTCACGACGCTGAACCCCGTCGCGACGAAGCTCGCCGCATGCATGGCGGCCTCGGCGATGCCGAGGACCGGGCCCCGCGCCACCTCTCGGGCGGCGAGCAGGCCAGGATCGCCGAAGCAGGCGATCACGTAGCCGTCGCATCCCTCGCGCTCACCGGCCCGCACCTCTTCAAGAAGCCCGATGACGCTCACGGCCTCGTCGTAATGGCCCTCGATCGAGACCGGACCCGAGGGGGACGACACGGCCCGGATTTCCGTGCCGGGCGAGGCCGAGGCCCGCGCCGCAGCCTCGATCACGGCCGTCATGGAGGCCGTCGTATTGGGATTGATGACCTTGATGCGCATGGACCCCGCGTTTCCGCTCCGTGACGCCGCCTCGGCGATCTGATGGTGACTGGAAGACCTCACCCGGCGATCGGGCGCAACTCTCACGCCGGCATCGCCGGTCACGTCAAGTGGGGAGCGACAGAAGGCCGGCCGCGCCGTTGCGCGTGCCGAACAGGAGTTGCGTGCCGAGGCCGTTCCACGCAAAGGCCGAGACCGCTCCGCCGTCCGGCTGCTCCTTACGGATCAGGATCTCGGAATTGTCCTTGAGCCGAACCATGAGGATGAAGCCGTCCTCGTAGCCAAGCGCCAGAACGGCGGCCCGCGGGTGGAACGCCACCTGGGACACGCGCACCGGCCGCACGCCGCATTCGCGCGGCGCCTTGCCCATGGGGCCGTCCTTGCCGTCGAAAGGCCAGACCACGCAAGCCTCGGCTCCCGAGGTCGCGAGCCAGTTCCCGTCGGGAGACCACGACAGCGAGCGGGGCTTCGCGGGATAGCCCGACATGCGCATGTGCTTGCTGTCCGAGACCCGCCAGCCGTGCATGGCGTTCTCCTGCATGGAGGTCACGACGAAGCGGCCGTCCGGAGACCACATCACGTCGAGATGCGATCCCTTCCATTCCAGCAGCTGCGGCGCTTCGCTGCTGTTGGGGAACCACAGCGAGGCTCCGTTATAGTGGCTCAAGGCCAAGCGGTAGCCCTTCGGCGCGAAGGCGAGGCCCCGCACCGAGGAGCCGACGGCCGTGGACTTCACCTCGCCGCCATTTGCCCGGGACCTGACATTGCGGCCGCTGGCCCAGGCCACGCCCCCGGTCGGATGGAGCGCCAGCGCGTCGATCCAGCCGCCCTTCTCGGTCCCGATGGTCTCGCTCGACCCATCCGGTGTCGTCGAGACCACGCGGCCGTCGTCGCCGCCCGTGACGAAGCGGTTGCGGTCGGCCACCGCTGTCAGAACCGCCGCGTCGGGATGGGCGTCGACCCGCTTGGGCGCTTCCGCGCCGAGCAGGACCGCGCCGTCGCCCAACGCCAAGACCGGCGTCGCTCCCAGAAAGGCCGCAGCCGTGACGGGCGCACCGGCGTCGATCGGCGCCACGCGGGCGGTCAGGCTGTCGGTCGGAGGTGTCGGCATAGTGCTTGTCGATCCGGTTTCGGGATCCGCGATACCAGGCGGCTCCGCGAACCCCGTTGATTATAAGGAGAAGCCGCCATCCACCAGATGGATCGTTCCCGTGGTGTAGCTCGATTCGTCCGACGCCAGGTAGAGGGCCAGCATAGCGACTTCCCGCGCCGTACCGAGGCGGCCCATGGGCTGACGGTCGACGAAGGCCTGCTGCACGACGGCGCGCTGCTGCTCGGTGCTCTTGGCCAGCGTGTCGATGCGCTCGTCGAGCGAGGGGCTCTCGATCGTGCCGGGGCAGATGGCGTTGCAGCGGATGCCGCGCTTGATGAAATCCGCCGCGACGGCCTTGGACAGGCCGATCACGGCCGCCTTGCTGGCCCCGTAGGCATAGCGGTTGGGGATGCCGCGCACGGAGGATGCGCCCGAGGCGATGTTGACGATGGAGCCCCGGCCCTGCTCCAGCATGCCGGGCAGAAAGGCCTTGATGGTCCGGTGCATCGACTTGACGTTGAGATCGAACGAGAAGTCCCAATCGGCTTCGGAGCATTCGAGGATGCTGCCGTGATGCACATAGCCGGCACAGTTGAACAGCACGTCGACCGGACCGATCGAACGGGCCAAGGCATCCACGGCGTCGGTCGAGCGTACGTCGAGCGCGCGGAGGTCCGCGCCCTCGATGCCCTTCAGCTTCGCGACCTCGAGGTCGGTCGCGACGACGGTCGCGCCTTCGGCCACGAAGGCTTCCGCGGTGGCGCGGCCGATCCCCTGCCCGGCTGCCGTCAACAGCGCCCGCTTCCCCGCCAGCCGTCCTGCCATGCCGCCCTCCCTCTCCGCAACCCGCGACGTTCCGCGGTCGTTCGGGATCGGGGGTTAGGAGCCCCGTGGGGCGTTGTCAAACGACGACGGACCTCGAGGCGAAGTTTCGAACCGGCGGCTCGAGTCCAGGACTTCGCGGGCCGGCACGTTCAACCAACCGCTTCGTCACGCATCTCGGCGAGCGGGCGCCGCTGCCGTCCTTCGACATCGAAGTTGTCGGGCGCCAGCCATGCCGCAAAACCTCGTTTCACGCTCGGCCATTCCGTGTCGAGCATGGAAAACCATGCCGTGTCGCGGTTCCGTCCCTTGACGATCATATGCTGACGGAACACGCCCTCGAAGGTGAAGCCGAGCCGCAGCGCCGCGGCCCGCGACGGCGCGTTCAACGCGTTGCACTTCCACTCGTAGCGTCGATAGCCCAGGTCGTCGAAGACGTGGCCGGCCAACAGCGACATGGCTTCGGTCGCACCGGGCTTTCGCTGCAAGGCCGGGGTGAACAGGATATTGCCGACCTCGATGACGCGGTGACCCGGCTCGACCCGCATCAGCGTCGCATAGCCCTGTGCCTCTCCCGAGACGCCGTCGACGATGGTCCAGAACAGCGGGTCGTCCGAGGCGGCCTTGCGGGCGAGGTCGGCCTCGAGGCTTGGCAGGTCCGGTGGGGGGACATCGAACAGGTAGTCCCAGACCCTCCGGTCACCCTGCAGGTTTCGCCACAAGGACGGCGCATGGCGCGCGGCCGCGAGGGGCTCCAACCTCACGAAGCGGCCATCGATCACGGTGCGTTCGGGTCGCCGTACCGCCCGGGTCTCGACCGGCTGGCCTATCGGGCGCTGGCTGTCCTCGATCTGCATGTCCGTCTCCTCGAACGATCGTCATTCCGCAGCAAACAGATTCGGCGGGACCGAACCCGGCGCCGCGGGCAGCCCTGCCTGCTCGTTGGGGTCGCCCGGCAGCGTTTCCCAGCCGAGGTCGGGCAGCACGGCGACCCTGTTGCCCGACATATCCGAGCGTGTGACGACGAGGTCGCCCTTGTCGAGATGCTTGATGCGGCTTCGCGCCCGTCCGGCCGAATGCATGCCGCAGCGTCGTGCCACCTCTGCGTCGGAGGGGCACGGGATATGCCGCAACGCGGCCGCCGCGATGATGAGATAGACGGCCTGCAGGTCCTCCGGGATCGTCCGGGCAAGGGCGAGAGCGCGCTCCCACTCGGCCCCATCGGTAAGCGCAGCATCGAGCCCGGCCCGCGCCGCCGTGATGTGGAACCTGATCTCGGTCAGCGGCACGGCACCGCCCCCGATCCTGCCGATGCGGCACCGCACCTGGAAATCACCGTGCAGCACGGGCTCGGGCCGAAAGGCCGCATCCGGGTCCGCCATGATCTCGGACGCGATGGCGCGCAGGGCGCGGTCGCGCTCTTCGGGCGGCATCGTAGGCCCGTCCTCGACGGCGGCGACATCGGGCCGGTTGCGGACGATCTCCTCGAGGATCTGGTTCATCGAGGGCTGCGCCGTGGCCGCGGCCCGCCTTTCGACCGGCAGGCGGCCGGGGCCGACCGGCACGGGTGCCAGGATCAGATCGCGGGCCTGTTCGCTCGGTTGGCCCGGCAGAGGGGTCAGGCGGGGCGTGCCGGCGCGCGGAGCCGTCTCGACCGGGCCGACCCGGATCGGCAGGGGCCGGCGCGACAAGGCCGGGCCGAGGGCCACGAAATGGCCCCGTTGCAGTTCGCGAAAGATCTCGGCCTGGCGTCGTTCGAGGCCGAGAAGATCGGCCGCCCTGGCCATGTCGATATCGAGGAACGTACGCCCCATCAGGAAATTCGTGGCCTCGGCCGCAACGTTCTTGGCGAGCTTGGCCAGCCGCTGCGTCGCGATGATGCCGGCGAGACCACGCTTGCGGCCCCGGCACATCAAGTTCGTCATGGCGCCGAGCGAGAGCTTGCGGGCTTCCTCGGAAACATCCCCTGAAACCGCCGGAGCGAAGAGCTGCGCTTCGTCGACCACCACGAGGGCGGAGGACCAATGCTCGCGGTCGGCATCGAACAGCGCGTTGAGGAAGACCGCGGCGGCCCGCATCTGCAGTTCGGCATCGAGGCTCTCGAGGGTCAGAACGGCCGAGATGCGATGCTGGCGCACGCGGAACGCGATGGTCTCGAGTTCCGCCACGCTCCGATCGCCGTCGATCACCACATGGCCGAAGCGTCCGGCCAGACCGACGAAATCCCCCTCCGGATCGATCACGACCTGCTGGACCTGCGAAGCACTCTGCTCGAGCAGGCGGCGAAGCAGATGCGACTTGCCCGATCCGGAGTTGCCTTGGACCAGAAGGCGAGTCGCCAGGAGCTCTTCGAGGTCGAGCATGGCGGGTCCCGAGACCGTGCCCGGCGCAGCGGTCGCGCCCATGTCGATTTCGATCTTCATCTTCGTGTCATAGCCGAGGACGGCGTTCGGCGGCAGGGCCGCAGTCCGGCCATCCCCATCGATCTTGGCGGGACTGCCGTCACGACGTGATGAAATCGAGGCTTAAGGGTCGGTTCAGATTTGAGACGTATTGTTAGGAAAGGAGGTCCCGACGATGGCCCTGTTCACGCTTCATCCCCTGTCCGTCACCCTGGCAACGAGCTTTTCGGTCGTTCTGGTCATCGTGCTTGCCGGCGTCGAGGTGTTGGATGCCATGCGCGAACGCGGCCTTCAGGCGTCCGACACCACCTCCCCGCAGGCCTGATCCGGTCGAAATCGCCGAACTGAAACCCGGTCAGCCGCCCGCCGCTCCAACATGACCGGCAAAGAAGCGCATCATCTCGCGTGACGCATCCGGACCCTGTGGATCCGTGTAGGAGCCTGCCGAACTTCCCCCGGCCCAGGCGTGGCCCGCACCATGGATGGTCCACTGCTCGACGACTGTCCGGCCGTTGCGATCGAGATGCCGGGTTCGCCTGTAGCCATGGCCATTGGGTACTTGGCCGTCGTCGACCTCCGTCCGAAGGGCGCCATCCTTCAGGATCTGTGCCGCGACTTCATCGCCGTTCACCGGGTTGACGGTCGTGTCCCGGTCCCCGTGAAATACGATCGTCGGCACGGCGGGAACCACCTTCCCCCCGGAGGCGAGCGGCGCCGCCGAGCCCTGACGCATGACCCGGAAGGCAGAGGACATGTCGGTGGCGGCCCCGCAGGCCAGGCCCGAATGGACCGCGACCCCGGCATAGAGATCGGGGTAGACCTGCCCCATCGTGGCGGCGAGCGCTCCTCCGGCCGACAGACCCGCCACATAGACGCGGGACGGATCCACGGCATGTTGCGCCATGACGGTTCGTGTGATGCCGGCGATGATCGACGGTTCGCCCCGGTCCCGATGCTGGTCTGCGGCATTGAACCAGTTCCAGCACTTCGAACTGTTGGCCGACGAGGTCTGCGCCGGGTAGCAGACCAGAAATCCCTGCTCTTCCGCCAGCAGGTTCATGCGGGTTCCGGCCGCGAAATCGTCGGGCGACTGCGTACAGCCGTGCAGCATGACGACCAGCGGCAAGGCTGTGCCTTCGGAGACGGCCGGCACGTAAAGCTTGTAGGGACGGCCTCCGGCAGGGCTGTCGAAGTGCTTCAGCAGAAAAGATCCGCCATGAGTGGCCTCGTCCACGGCATGCGGAGGTGGCGAAGTTTGTGCGAAGGGGTTGAAGCCCAGCCCCTCCAAGGCAGATTGGAGATCGAACGACGCTGCGCCCCACAAAGCCCCAGGCCGTTTCGAAGAGGGCTGAGGTTCGTCCACCGATGACGACGGCGGTGGAAGGGCAGGCGTGCGCGTGCCCGAGGGAGCGGGTCCCGCTGCGCCGGATTCGCCGCGCAGCGTACGCTGCAACAACGCCGTCGCCTCGCCGAGTTTGCCAGAGCGAACGAGCCGGGTGGCGCCGATGATCTGGTCTTTGAGGGCCTGCGTCATCCGTTGGGATCCTTGTGGTCGATCACGCAGGGCCGAGGCGGCCGCGCCCCGAACCTGGGCTGCGCGAGCTCGGCAACAACGGAACAGTACCACAGCTCTGCCGCGCTGCACAAAAGCGTGGCCGCACTGTTGCAATGCACAACGGCCAAGGAATGTTGCCTCGCGCGCGATCGGTTCCCACGATGGTCGATCACGCGAGATCTAGGGCACCGAGTTCGAGGTGGGCGCGTTAAGGGCTGACCCTGTCTCGACGGAACTCGCTCATGCCGCACCATCCCGCCATCGCAACCGGACACACCGCCGTCATTACCGGTGGCGCCAGCGGCATAGGCCTCGCGGCCGGAAAACGTTTCGCGAGTCTTGGCCTGAACGTCGTCCTGGCCGATCTCGGCGGTGAAAAGCTGTCCGCGGCGGCAGTCGAAGTCGCCGCTGCAGCACCGGGCGGCATGGCGGCGATTCGAGCCGTGCCGACCGACGTATCGCGGATCGAGGACGTCCAGGCTCTTCGGGAAGCGGCGGCGGCAGCTTTCGGCGACGTCGCGGTGCTGATGAACAACGCCGCAATCTCGCCGATCGGACGGCCCTGGGATGCCTATGCCGAGTGGCAACGTCTTCTCGGCGTCAATCTTTGGGGCGTGATCAACGGTGTTCAGGCTTTCGCGCCCCCGATGATCGCAGCCGCGAAGCCCGCCGTCATCATCAACACGGGTTCTAAACAAGGCATCACCACACCGCCCGGTAATGCCGCCTACAACGTCAGCAAAGCCGGCGTGAAGGCCTTCACCGAGGCGACCGCGCACGAACTCCGCTCGGTAGCCGGTGGAGTCGTTACCGCACATCTCCTGATCCCGGGCTTCACCTTTACCGGCCTGACGAACGCCAAGGAGAAGCCCGCCGGGGCCTGGACGGCCGACCAGGTCGTCTCGTTCATGCTCGATGGTGTCGCCAGGGGCGACTTCTACATCCTGTGTCCCGACAACGACGTGACCCGGGTGACCGACGAGAAGCGGATCCGCTGGGCGGCCGGCGACATCGTCGAGAACCGCCCGGCCCTGTCGCGGTGGCATCCGGACTATGCCGAAGCCTTCGCGCGTTTCATGGCCGAGTAACCTCGACGCTCGGGCGAGCCCGTCAAGGCGCTGTTGCGGAAACGGAGCGCTTCGCCTGGACCGCGACCGATTCCACGGCCGCTACCACCACCTCGGGGTCGGTCCAGTGGGGCGAGTGCCCTCGTCCCGGCAGGATCGTCAAAGTGGCGCCGGCGATGTCGCGCACCGCATGTTCGGCATGGATCGAGGGCGACACGATCCTGTCGCCGCTCCCGGCCACGATGGCGGTCGGCACCACGATGTTGGGCATCCTGGGCCCCTGCGCGGTCACGAAGGCAAGCAGCTGGCCGACGTCGTCGGCGTTGTCTTCGAACTCTGAAGGCCGAAGCACCAGCGACACTCCGGTCCGTTCCACAAAGTCCGGAGGGGCCGCCTGAGGCGCGAAGACTTCCGCCACGCCGGCGGGCATCAACATCTGCCCGATCGGCAGAGTTAACACATGCGTGAAGACGGGGCCGAACCAGTTCGACACGGCAGGCCCGTAATACCAGGCGACACCGCCCGACCAGGGATAGAGCACCGGCGAGACGAGCACGAGGCCCTGCGTGACATCGCTTTGGTCGAGCGCGAAATTTGCCGCGAGAGCGCCGCTCCAACTGTGGCCCAGGACGATCGCGTGATGCACGCCGAGACGATCGAGTCCGCGCCGGATGAGCACGGCCTGCCGCGCCGGCGACGCATCGGCATGGCCGTCCGGCCTGTCGCTCCAGCCGTGGCCGGGGCGATCGAACGCCAAGACCCTGAAACCCGCGGCCGCTAGACGATCCCCCAGCGGCAGCATCACGTCGGCCTGGTTTCCGCTGGCGCCATGCAGCAGCAACACCACTGCCCGCTCGACGCCGACCGGCTTGCGCTCCGTGTAGTGGAGCCTCGCTCCCTCGCCGATGTCGACGAAGGCGCCTTGGGGCGGGTACCGGCGGTCGAGCAAGCCTGTCTGCCAGCCCGTATAGGACCAACCGCACACCAACAGCAGACCCATCCCGATCATGAGGCCGAGGATCAACCGCATGATGGAGAGATCATCGAGCCGGACGGGCCCTCAAGCGTCAAAGATCGTGGCCCTCGACTTCCGGCGTGAGCTTGTCGACGGCTTTCCTCACATCGGGGTTTTCGGGGTAGATCTCCAGCGCGCGGCGCAAGGCCGTAAGCGCAGCCTTGTCTTGACCGTGGCGCTCCAGGATGAAACCCATGCCGCTGATGGCGCCGAAGTGACGTGGCTCGAGAGCCAGGACATGGCTGATGTCCTCCATCGATCCTGCATCGTCATCGTCGAGGAAGCGAAGCGTCGCCCGCTTGTTCCACGCCTCGGCCCAGTCGGGCTGCAGCTCGAGGATCTGACCGAGCAAGGCATCGGCGACATCGTGCCGGTTGGCGTTGATGGCCGCGACGACGCGCGTCATGAGAAGGTCGGCTGTATCCGAACCGGACTTCATCCAGATCTGTTCGATGAGCCCCGCGATGCCCTGCGCTTCGTCGGGGTCGGTCGCCTTGGCGAGCCGCCCGAGGAGCTTATCCAGAACCTCGGCACGGGTCGGGGGTTTCTGCGGCGGTTCCGGCTCCGTCGCCGCATCGGTCTTGCCCGACACGGCCGGCAGAGGCCGCGCGGCGCCGTCGAGCCCGAAAACCGGATGAGAGGGCATGGGAGCCGATCCGGGGACGTCCGGTCCGGTGACCTTTGGCCCGTGGCCGAAAAACTGCGGCGGAAACTGCTGATCCGGCTCCGGATCGTCGGCCGACAAGGCCAGGGTGGCGCCCGACGACGCCGGGGCCAACGTGGTCGCGCTCGTCAGGAGCAGGGCCGCGAGCGAAACAGTCTTGAGATCAAGATACCGCATCGCGTCAAGATAGGCAGGGCTTGGCGCGCCGTCAAAGCACGATCTGCCGCGGGCAGACTCAACAACCCCGGAACGGTTCGTTCCGGGGTTGTTGAG
>CAXUOD010000062.1:20290-21381 GCA_964252585.1 uncultured Lichenihabitans sp.
GGAGCGGGACACCCCGTCAAAGACGCCGAAAGCCCCGGAGCGGAGGCTTCGGGGCTCGTCGATCCGAACGTGCGGGATCAGGTCAGCCCTGGCGGGCCTTGTAGCGCTTCTGGGTCTTGTTGATGATGTAGACTCGGCCCTTGCGGCGCACGAGCTGGTTGTCGCGGTGACGCCCGCGGAGCGACTTCAACGAATTGCGGACCTTCATCACACGCACCTTAGCAAAGAAAAGCGGCGGGATGTCCCGCCGCGTCGAGCCGTCATATGCCCCATCCCGGGCCCGCGATCAAGCCCCGCGGGCGTCCCGCTCGTCTTCTACGACACGGCCGCTCCACATGAGGAGTGGCCGCGTGAGATCCATCACGCCGCGACGGCCTCCCCGGTCAAGGCCGGCGACACGGCGTAATGCGCGGTCGTGTTCGCGGCGATCGTCGCGAGGTCGACGCCGGGTGCCAGTTCGACCAGGGTCATCCGGCCGGCGTGTTTGTCGATGGTGAAGACGCCGAGATCGGTGATCACCATGTCGATCACCCGGCTACCCGTGAGCGGCAACGTGCAGCGATCGAGCAGTTTCGGTTCCGCGCCGCCCGTCTTGCTCTTGGCCGTGTGCTCCATCAGCACGACCACCTTCTTGACGCCGGCCACGAGGTCCATGGCGCCGCCCATGCCCTTCACCATCTTGCCCGGGATCATCCAGTTGGCGAGATCGCCGTTCTCGGCCACCTGCATGGCCCCGAGGATCGAAAGGTCGATGTGGCCGCCGCGGATCATGGCGAAACTGTCGGCGGAGGAGAAAAAGCTCGTGGTCGGCAGGGCCGTCACGGTCTGTTTGCCGGCGTTGATCAGGTCGGCATCCTCCTCGCCCTCGAAAGGGAAAGGCCCCATGCCGAGCATGCCGTTCTCGCTCTGCAATTGCACGCTCACGCCCTCGGGGATGAAGTTCGACACCAGCGTCGGGATGCCGATGCCGAGATTGACGTAGAAGCCGTCTCGCAGCTCGCGGGCGGCGCGCGCCGCCATTTCGTCGCGGGTCCAAGCCATCTTATCCCTCCCTCAGCGTCGAAGCCGCGATGTCGCGGGTCCAAGCCATC
>CAXUOD010000062.1:21481-24618 GCA_964252585.1 uncultured Lichenihabitans sp.
CCCTCCCTCAGCGTCGAAGCCGCGATGTCGCGGGTCCAAGCCATCAGTGTCTCTCCGCCAGCGTCGCCGCCTCGACGTCGCAGGTCCAGGCGATCAGACGTCTCCCCCCGCCGCCGCAGCCGCATTCTCGGCCGGCTGGCGCTTGCGGGTGGTCCGCTGCTCGATGCGCTTGCGCGGCTCAGGCACGTGGACGATCCGCTTGACGTAGATCCCCGGCGTGACGATGGCGTCGGGATCGAGTTCGCCCGGCTCGACCAAGTGTTCGACCTCGGCGATGGTCAGCTTGGCCGCGGTCGCCATCATCGGATTGAAGTTGCGCGCCGTCTTTCGGTAGACGAGGTTGCCTTCCGTGTCGCCCTTCCAGGCATGGACCAGGGCGACGTCGCCGAAGATCCCGCGCTCCATGATGTAGCGCTCGCCGTTGAACTCGCGCTCTTCCTTGCCCTCCGCCACCTGGGTGCCGACACCCGTCTTGGTGAAAAAGGCCGGGATCCCGGCACCGCCGGCCCGGCAGCGTTCGGCCAGCGTCCCCTGCGGCGTGAACTCGACCTCGAGCTTGCCGGCCAGGAACTGGCTGGCGAACAGCTTGTTCTCGCCGACGTAGGACGAGATCATCTTGGCGATCTGTCCGCTTTCGAGAAGAAGCCCGAGTCCCTCGCCGTCGATGCCCGCATTGTTGGAGACGCAGACGAGGTTCTTGGCCCCGGTGTCGCGCAAGGCCTCGATCAGGCTCGACGGGATCCCGCAGAGGCCGAATCCTCCGGCCAGGATCGTCATGCCGTCCTTGATCTGGCCGTCCAGAGCCGCCGCGGCGTCAGCATAGACCTTCTTCATCGTTCCCCGGAGCCCATCGACCGCGCTTCGGCGGCACCATGCAACAAGGGCGGTGCCCTTGCAAAGAGGCCGCGAGGACGGAGACCTCGGGTTTATGCGGGACGCGAGGTCAATCCCGCGCCCGCGCTGCCTCGCGCCACGCCGTGTAGAGTCCGCTCGCCGCAATGATCGCGGCGCCGAGCAGCATGGACGGGCCCGGGACGGTGCCGAACGCGAAGTAGCCGAGCGCCGCGGCCCAGACGAGCTGGGTGTAGCTGAACGGGGCCAGGAGGGACGCCGGCGCATTGCGGTAGGCGAAGATCTGCATCAGGCTCGCCAGCGTCGCGAAGAACCCGACGATGCCGCCGATCGCGACCTGGTTCCAGCTGGGCGTCTGCCAGGTGAAGGCCGCCAGCACCGAGATGACCGCAAAGCCGGCCACGGCGGAGTAGAACAACGTCGTCTCGGGCCGCTCGTTCCTGGCGAGGCGCGTGCCGATGACGGCCAGGGCCGAGGCGATGCTGCCGCACAGCGGGATGAAGCTCGCGACGTCGAACGTGCTTCCGCCGGGCTGCACGATCACCATCACGCCGGCGAGGCCGACCAGCGCCGCCGACCAGCGCCGGACGCCGACCTTCTCGCGCAGGAAAAGCGCCGCCATGGCGGTGACCACGACCGGGGCCAGGAAACCGATGGCGGTCGCGTTGGCGACCGGCATGACGCCGAACGCCACGATGAACAGCACCGTCGAGGCGGCGCTGGCCATGGCGCGCCCGACCTGGAGAGCGGGACGCGCGGTCCGCAAGACGCCTCGGCCCCTCAGCAGCAGCGGCACCGTCATGATGACGAAGACCAGGTAGCGCAGCCAGGCCACTTCGATCGACGGCAACGAGGCGGTCAAGACCTTGGAAGCCGTGTCCGAGATGGGGAACAGCGCCGTGCTGGCCAGGAGGGCCAGGATGCCCACCAGGGTGCGCTCGGGCTTGGCCGAAGCGGCGACCTCGACAGCGGGCAGCGACGCAGGGCGGCGCTGCTTGCGCATAGCCGAAGCAGATCGCACCGCTGTCACGGGCGCGGTCCGGCTCTCCGCGACACCGTTGCGCCGGCGGTGCTCGGGCTTGCGCAAGACAAAGGTCAAAGCTGACCCCTTGATTAAGAAACAACGTTGACTTGAGCTAAACCTTCAGCGTCACCAAGTTCTTAAGTCGCTGTGCTCGCAAAGCAGCCTTGCTGCCGACGCATGACGGCGAGCGCGGTCGACAAATCTCCGCGCGCCGTGCACGTTCCAGCTCACCTTCGCTTGCGGGATAGCGTGAATGACCGAGACACCGACCGATGTCGCGCACGCATCCGCCGGCGGCCCGGGCCCGTCGGCCGCTCCCGTGCGGATCGCCATGTGGTCGGGGCCGCGCAACATCTCGACCGCCATGATGCGGTCGTTCGAGAACCGGCCCGACACCGCCGTCTCGGACGAGCCTTTCTACGCTGCCTATCTCGCCTCCACCGGTCTGATCCATCCGCAACGCGACGAGATCCTCGCGAGCCAGCCGCGCGACTGGCACGCCGTCGTGGCCGAGATCACCGGGCCGGTGCCGGGCGGGCGCTCGGTCTGGTACCAGAAGCACATGACCCACCACATGCTGCCCGGCGTCGGCCGCGACTGGATCGACGGTTTCGAGAACGCCTTTCTGATCCGTGCCCCCGAGCCCGTGCTGGCCTCCTATGTCGAGCGGCGCGCGGAGGTGACGCTGGACGACATCGGCCTGCCCCAACAGGCGGAGCTTTTCGACCGTGTCGCCGACCGGACCGGCCGGGCTCCGGCCGTCATCGAATCGCGCGATGTGCTGGGCGACCCGGGCCACGTCCTCCGTGCACTATGTACGCGGCTCGGCATCGGCTTCGACGCCCGCATGCTGACCTGGCCCGCCGGGCGCCGCGACAGCGACGGCGTCTGGGCGCCGTCCTGGTACGACGCGGTCGAGCGCTCGACCGGCTTCGCCCCACCGCGCCCCGCCATCGGCTTCGACGAGCTTCCCGATCGCCTGAAAGCGGTGGCCGACGCCGGCCGGCCCTTCTACGAACGGCTGGCCCGCTACAGGCTCGGTTGAGCGGCCGCGCGCCGCGGCGGGAAAACGCGTAGAACCGCGTCTTTCTTCGCTGCGAGCCCGCCACCATGGACGACACCGAGACTTTCACCGTCGCAGCCCTCGTGGCGCCCCATCCGGCCGCCGCGAGTGCCGGGCGCGACGTGCTGATCGAGGGCGGCAGCGTGATCGAAGCCGCGCGCACCGCCGCCGCCCGGGGCGCCCGGGGGGGGGCCCCCC
>CAXUOD010000063.1:0-24584 GCA_964252585.1 uncultured Lichenihabitans sp.
GCCTCGTCGTCACCGTGCTGAGGGCCGGTGCGTGGAGGAGAGCTTGCTCAGGCCTTCCGCGAAGGCGCGGGCGCCGCCGTTCTCGAGACCGTCGCTGATCCAGGCGATCTCGGCGTCCGGATGAGCCGCCATGAAAGCCGAGACGGCGGGCAGCGCGGCCGACCGGTCCGGGACGAAGGGGGCGGGCTTCAGGGCGCGCAGGCGGTCGAGCGCCTGCGCGGCCGTCGTGGCGACGAGGTCCTTGCCGCCCTGCGACAATCCTGCCAGCGCCACGGGATGTCCGGCCCGCCCGGCATCCGCGAGGCGTTCGGCCGCATTGGCGACCCGCAAGTCCCAATCGGGAGCCGCGGCGAAGCCGTCGTCGATCAGGAGTGCCAACGGGCCGGCGCCGGCCGCGACCCCGATGGGCGGGTTCCAGATCGGCCCGGCCATGGCGAAGATGATGATCCCCGCGATGCCGAGGCGAAGCAGCAACAGCCAGAGCGGCGTGCGAGCCGGCGTTTCGTCGACCGGCTTCTCGTCGAGGATCAGCCGCAGCGGTGGAAACGGTACCTGCCGAGGCCTCGGCGGCGTCACCCGGAGCAGGAGATAGAGGGCCGGCAGGGCGACGAGAGCCGCCAGCACCAGAGGAGCCGTAAAGATCAGCGGCAGGCCCAGCATGGCTCAGAACCCCCCGGCGGCTTCGGTGCCGCTGTCGGCCAGCAGCGTCGCCAGGCGCAGCAAGGCTTCCGTGGCCGGTCGGTCGGTGCGATGGACCGCGAAGGTCCATCCCTGGCGACGGCAGGCCGAGGCGATCCGGTCGCGGTGCGCTGCGAGCTTGGCCAAGTAGGTCTCGCGCAGCGCTCCGGCCTGCCCAAGCCGGAGCTTGCCCGGTCCGTCGACGGCAGCGAACTCGACATGGCCCGTGAAGGGAAAGCTCTCTTCGATCGGATCGGCCACGACCAAAAGATGTCCACGGGCCCCGCGGGAGCCCAACGCCGCGATGCACGACGCGACAGCCTCCTGGTCGGCGAGAAAGTCGCCGACCAGGAGCGCCCGCGCCCGGGCCGGCAACGGCGCCGGATCCGGAAGGTCCGCCTCGCCGTCCGTGACCTGGGACATCAGGACTTGGGCGAAGCGGTCGACGATGTTGCGCGACGCCAGGGGACGGGTGAGTCCCAGGAGGGCGACGCGCTCGCCACCCCGGACCAGGAGATCGGCCGCCGCGAGACCCAGCACCAGCGCGCGGTCGAGTTTCGGCTGCAACGCCAGGTCGGACACGAAGGCCATCGACGGCGAACGGTCCATCCACAGCGATATGGTCTGGGCGGCTTCCCATTCCCGCTCGCGCACATAGGTCCGGTCGTCGCGCGCCGACCGACGCCAGTCGATGCGGCTTGAGGACTCGCCCGGCGTGAACGGGCGAAACTGCCAGAACGCCTCCCCCATCCCGGCGCGTCGTCGGCCGTGCATGCCGTGCAGGACGCTCGCCGCGACTTCCCGGGCCGAGACCGCGAGATCCGGCAGCCGGCGTGCGAGATCGAGCGCCGCGCGCCCGTGCCGCGGCCCCGGGGATCGCGCTTCGTCGGGTAGGAGGCGGGCCAGCGCCACCGGGTTCAGCCGAGCCGTTCCACGAGACGACGGACGACGCCCGGCACCGTCTCGCCGTCGGCGCGTGCCGCGAACGTCAGAGCCATGCGATGCTTGAGCACCGGCAAGGCCAGCGCCGCGACGTCGTCGATGGAGGGCGAGAGCCGTCCGTCGAGCAGGGCGCGGGCGCGGGACGCCAGCATGAGAGCCTGGGCGGCGCGCGGCCCTGGCCCCCAGGCGATCAGTTTCGTCAGCGGCGTGTCGTTCTCGCCCGGACGGGCGGCGCGGACGAGATCGAGAATGGCCTCGACAACGGCATCGCCGACCGGCAGTCGCCGCACGAGCCGCTGCGTCGCCATCAGGTCGTCGGCGGTCATCGCCGGGCGGGCCACGGCCTCATGGTCGCCGGTCGTCTCGATCAGGACCCGCTTTTCGGAGGCTCGATCGGGATAGAGCACGTCGATCTGCATGAGGAAGCGATCGAGTTGCGCCTCGGGCAGAGGATAGGTGCCTTCCTGCTCGATGGGGTTCTGGGTCGCCAGCACGTGAAAGGGCCGCGGCAGATCGTATCGTTCCCCCGCCACCGTCACGTGCAGTTCCTGCATGGCCTGGAGCAAGGCCGACTGCGTCCGGGGGCTCGCGCGGTTGATCTCGTCGGCCATGAGGAGTTGCGTGAAGATCGGTCCCTTCACGAACCGGAAGGCGCGCCGGTGGTCGATGCTCTCCTCGAGCACCTCCGAACCCAGGATGTCGGCCGGCATGAGGTCGGGCGTGAACTGCACGCGCCGGGACTCCAGCCCCAGCACGACGCCCAGCGTGTCCACGAGCTTGGTCTTGGCAAGCCCCGGCAGCCCGACCAGGAGACCGTGCCCTCCGGACAGGATGGAGACCAGCACCTCCTCGACCACCTGCCCCTGGCCGAAGATGACGGCCCCGATGGCGGCGCGTGCCTTGGCGATGCCATCGAGCGCCGCTTCGGCCGAACGCGCCGCATGGTCGTCGAGCGAGAGTACGCTGTGGTCCGATGCGGGCATGATCGCGATCCTCGTCGTGTGGCCGAAAGGCAGGCGGCTGGCCGGAGCACCCCGGTTCGCGGCAGGTTCAGGGTCGAGGGCGGGAGGACGAGATTACGCCGGTACCGCCCCTTGTCGATATGCGCCCCTGTCGCATAGGTGTTGGGGGTTGGTTCCTAGCCCGAGGCCCGCCGACACCCGGAGCCTCGCGGCTCCGACTGCCCGTTTTCCAGGCAATGGCGTGCGAAGATGGCGAAAGCAAGTAGCGTGCAAGACGAACCGTTCGGCTCCATCGAAACGCTGATCGCGAGCGCCGCGTCGCGGAACGGGCCTCCGCCGGTCCATCTGTGGGATCCGCCGTTCTGTGGCGACATCGACATGCGGATCGCGCGCGACGGCACGTGGTTCTATGGCGGCACTCCCATCGGCCGGCCCGCGCTGGTCCGGCTCTTCGCCTCCGTGCTGCGCCGCGACCACGACCGCTACGTCCTCGTGACGCCGGTCGAGAAGGTCGGGCTCGTGGTCGATGATGCGCCCTTCCTGGCGGTCGAGATCCAGGGCGGCGGCCAGGCCCCGATCCGGTTCCGCACCAACGTCGACGATTGGGTCACGCTCGGCCGCGACCATCCGCTGCGGTTCGATCCGGCTCCGGCGGGGGCGCTGAAACCCTATATCCGGGTCAGGGGAGAACTCTGGGCGCTGGTGTCGCGACCGGTCTTCTACGACCTCGTGGCGACAGGCGAAACGCGTTGGGTGGACGGCCGGGAAATGTTCGGGATTTCGTCGGGCGACGCCTTCTTCCCGATGGCCGATACTGCGGCATTGGACGATACGGCCGGAGCTACTACGCTTGGCTGAGCCGTCGGCCGACCAAGAGCGCCCTACCTTTTCGGCTTCGGCATTCGAGCGGCGGGCGCGTGCGGCGCTACGCCTCGACCTCCCGCCGAGCGTCGGCGCACCGGGAGACGAACAGGGCGGCGACCACAGGCTTGACGGGACCCCGATGTTCGCCGGCTCTCCACGGGCCGCGGCCGTCCTGGTCCCGATCGTCCAGCACGACGCCGACGTGACGGTCCTTCTCACGACCCGGCACGCGAGTTTACGGCAGCATTCGGGGCAGATTGCCTTCCCGGGCGGCAAGATCGATCCCGACGATGCCTCGCCGCTGGCCGCGGCGCTGCGGGAAGCCGAGGAGGAGATCGGACTCGGACGCGAGGTCGTGACGCCGCTCGGCTACCTCGATCCCTACCTGACCGGCACCGGTTACAGGGTACTGCCCGTCGTCGGGCTCGTCCTGCCGCCGCTGCGACTCACCATCAACCCTTTGGAGGTCGACGATGCCTTCGAGGTGCCGCTCGGGTTTCTGATGGACCCGGGCAACCACGAGCTGCATGCGCGGGAATTCGGTGGGCGGCTGCGGCGTTTTTACGCCATGCCGTTCGGCGGGCGGTTCATCTGGGGCGCCACGGCCGGTATGTTGCGCAACCTTTACGAGAGGCTCTACGGCTGATGCTGCGTGGCCTCTTCGAAGTGGGCTTGCCGTTCCTGTTGCCCTTTGCGGGCTACGTGCTGTTCCTGAGCCTGAAGAGCCGGTATCCGTTCGTGGCTGCCGCCTGGACGCGGGGGCCGGTCGCGGTGATGGTGGTGAGCGGCTTGGCACTGGCCGTGCTGGCGCTGCTGCTTGCCGGCCTCTTCGGCCCCCGCGCGCACGGCAGCTACAGGCCGGCGCACCTTGAGAATGGGGTGCTGGTTCCCGGGCGGCTGGAGTGAGACCGGAACGGGCCATGGACGGCGGCCCTTGCAGCAGCCCATCCGCTAGGCGGCCCGAAGCACCATCGTGGCGGTGTCGAGGTCGAAGCTTCCGTCCTCTGCGATATCGAAATGGCGGCGCACGTCGTCCGACACGCCGGCTTGGAACTGCCGTATGGCCAGAGCCATTTCGGGCGTCGTCCGGGTGCGGGCGATCCAGGTCGCGAAGGTCATGCGCAGCTTGCGGGTGGTCACGCTCTCGACCGCGAAGCCCGCCCGCGCCAGGGCGGACAACCATTCCGCGACGCTGTAGTTCCTGACGTGGGAGGCATCGCGCAGGACCTCGACGGCTTGCAGATGCGTGTCGAGGACGCGTTCCCGTGGTGCCACGACGTCCATGAAGAAGGCGAGACCGTCGGCTTTGCACACGCGACGCGCCTCCCGCAGCCCCGCTTCCATGTCCTGCCAATGATGCGTGGTGAAACGACAGAGGACGGCGTCGAAGCTCGCGTCATCGAACGGCAGCCGCTCGGCCGGGGCCTGTCGGACCGTGATGTTGTCGAAGCCGCGTTCGACGCCCGTCCGCGCCACCAAGTCCAGCATGCCTTGCGTCACGTCGCAGGCGACGACCGCGGCGACATGCGGGGCAGCGCGGTAGCTGACGTGCCCGCCTCCGCATCCGAGATCCAGCACGCGTCCGAAGCCGTTACCCCGCAGCAAAGCCTCCATCTGGTCGAGATCGTCGCCGCTGCTGTGCGTCACGCTGTCGACGTAAGCCTGCGCACGGGGCGCGTAATGTTCGGCCGTAAAGGCATGCTGCGACGTGGTCATCAGATCTCTCCCGCTTGAGACATCCTTCTGCACCCGCTACGAGACGCGGATAAGGTCGAATTTTATCCTGGTATATGCGGTTCCACCATGCTGCTTCCGGCCGATCAGCGCCGCCTGCTCGGCGCCTTTCTCCGCGCCCGCCGGGAAGCCCTGACGCCCGCGATCGTCACCTCGGCCGCGACCTTTCCGGGACGGAGAAGGACACCCGGGCTGCGGCGCGAAGAGGTCGCCCAGCTCTGTGGAATGTCGTCCACGTGGTACTGTTGGATCGAACAGGGCCGCGACATCTCGCTGTCCGCCGGCTCGCTGGCGCGCCTGTCCGACGCGCTTCGCTTGACGGCCGCGGAACGCGCCTACCTCTTCGAGCTGAGCCGGCGGCGCGACCCCTCCCCGGCCCTGGTCGAACGACAGGACGGACGGGTCCCGGCAGCGCTCCGGGCCGTGCTCCAGGCTTCGGTCGCCCCGGCTTATCTGATGGATCGGCGCTGGCATGCCCTCGCCTGGAACGACGCCGCGGGCCGTCTGTTCTCGCGCTGGTTCGACAGTCGCGAACCGTGCCTGTTGCGCTACGTCTTCCTCGATCCCGGGGCGCGGGATTTCATCTGCGATTGGGAAGACCGTGCGGCGCGCATCATCGCGGAGTTCCGCGCCGACACGGCCCGCGCCCCCGAAGACGAGGCCATCAGGGCTCTCGTCGAGGACCTTCAGAAGGACAGCCCCACCTTTTCGCGCCTGTGGAACAGCCACGCGGTGCTGACCCGGGAAGGCGGAACGCGGCTCTTCCGCCATCCGGAGGACGGTCTGCTGCGCTACGAGCAGATCACCCTGGTTCCGGCACCCTTCCCCGAGCACCGCGTCGTCATGCTGCTCCCGCCAACGGTCTCGGACCCATGACGGCGAGACCGCTGCGCCTCGCCCGGAACGGCAGGATCGAAGCGCCCGAGCTTCTCGACGAGCCGCGGGTGGCGCGCATGATGGCGCTCTTGAATCGCGACGGTGAGGAGACCCGCATCGTCGGGGGCGCCGTCCGGAACGCCCTCCTAGGTTTGCCGGCAGGAGACATCGACCTCGCGACGACGGCGCTGCCCGAGTCCGTCATGGCGCGAGCCAAGCGCGCCAGGCTGCGCACCATCCCGACCGGGCTTGCGCATGGCACCGTCACGGTGCTCGATGGCGGCCTGCCGTTCGAAGTCACGACGTTGCGCGAGGACGTCGAAACCGACGGCCGGCACGCCGTGGTGCGGTTCGGACGCGATTTCAGGCGGGACGCGGAGCGGCGCGACTTCACGGTCAACGCCCTGTCGGCCGGCCCCGACGGCACGCTCTACGACACGACCGGAGGCGTCGCGGATCTCGCGGCCGGGCGGGTCCGCTTCATCGGCGACGCCGAGACGCGCATCCGCGAGGATTACCTCCGCATCCTGCGCTTCTTCCGCTTCCACGCCACCTATGGCATCGGTCCGCTCGACCCCGCGGGCCTCGCGGCGGCCGTCGCGAGTCGATCGGGGCTCGACGCCTTGTCGCGCGAACGGGTCCGTGCCGAAACCCTGAAGCTGCTCGCCGCACCCGGCGCGACGGCGCTGCTCGAGGCGTTGCAGCAGCATGGGTTTCTGACCCAGATCCTCGGCACCGACGCCGACGTCCCTCGGCTTGCGCGTCTCGTCGCACAGGAAGGCGAGGCCGCCGACCCGGTGCTCCGGCTCGCGGCTCTCGGGGGTCGTGACCGGGAGCAGGTCGAGACACTGCGGGAAAGCCTCCGATTGTCGAACATGGAGCGGGATCGGCTGGATGCCGCGGTATCGGCGTGCGCGGCCTTCGGGGACCCGCCGCATCCGCCGGAACGGGACACCCGTCTTGCGATCCTCTTCGACCATGGTCGCGGCCCGACCCGCGATGGGCTCGCCCTGGCGCGAGCGTCGTCCAGGGACGATACCGGCTGGACCGAAGCGCGAAAGCGCTTGATGGAGGATCCTGTTCCTCCCTTCCCCTTCACGGGACGCGACGTGATGGCGAGAGGCTTGAAGGGGCCGGCGGTCGGCGCCGTTCTGGCCCGGTTGCGCGCGGCCTATCGCACGGCCGGCTTCCCGCCGGATGCCGCAGCTCGGGCGATGCTCCTCGACGCCGCGGTCGACGCCGAAGAGCGGTCCCGATCTCAGCCGATCGCGTGAGCCGCTAGCAGTTTCTCGATCTCGGGAATCGGATGGTGCGTGTAATCCTTGGGGATTTCGGCCACGACCCGCCTTTTGGCGTCCGGCGAAAGATCCCGACGGATCTCGGCGAGACATTTCGGGGGCGCCACGATGACGATCTCCTTGAAACCGTTCTCGCTCGCCGCCTTGTTGACCTCACCGGCCAAAGTGGCGGCAAAATGGTCCTCTTCGATCTGATGCCAGTCGGTCTCGCCCATGGCGCCGTGCCGGATGCCGGACGGGGCGGAACCGCGGCCCGGCGCATCGGTGCCTTGCAGATGCGTCGCCGGGTTGACCTGTTCTCGGACGCTGATGCGCCGCAGGTTGAGGAGTTCGGCATCTCCTTCGTTGTTCAGGAACAGCGCCTTCTTGCCGTCTCCCACCAGCACCCAGGCGCCATGATGAACCTTGAGCGTCGTCATCCGTCTTCGTCCTTCTTGGGGCCGTGCCGACCCTTGAGGTCCGGTGCCGTTCGCATGGACCGGGCACGCTCCCGTTGCGGGTCGAGGCTAACGGCGACCGACCGGGATGGTTCACGCCGTCGCCGGTCGGGAGGCTCGATCGACCTGCGCCATGTCAGACGATGCGCCGCCCCGAAACGGGACCCGATGCGGCCTCGGAGGCTCCCGGAACGAGGTCGAACCAGAGGAACCGCGCCGGGTCGACCGGTCCGGGGAGTCTCAACCGTCCCGGGGGAACCCGCGTGAAGCCGAACCGCCGATAATAGGGCTCGTCGCCGACCAGGATCACCAAACCGTGCCCGGCCTCGCGCGCGGCGTCGAGCGATTGGGTCATCAGCGACGCCGCGATGCCACGGCCCCGGAAGGCCGGATCCACCGTGATAGGCCCCAGCATGAAGGCCGGTGCCGTACCGGCGTGGACGGGCGTCATGCGGTTCGATCCGACGAGGAGCGTGGACACGCGCGCCACGAAACAGAGGTCCCAATCCGGATCCGCCGCCTCGCGCAACCGATAGGCCGTGCGCGCGAACCGCCCCGGGCCGAACGCCCGCTCGGCCAGGCGCTCGACCGCCACCGCGTCGGCCGGCCCTTCGCGCATCACGACAACGGAGAGGTTGAGCGCAGACATGGTCATGATGGCCCCAGCATGCAGGCGAGCGCGGGGCCGTGAGTCCCGCCAGGTTCCTGCCATCGGCATCCTGCGCAAGCTTTCGTCAAGCGGGTCCGCCACCCTAACGTGGGTTAACGGTGCCGGCGATCGATCCGCAAGCTTTCGGAAGGGAGCGGGCTGCATGATGGGTCGTCGCGGAGAACTCGCCATGGTCGCGTCGTTTGAACAGCTGCGCCAGTCCACCCGCAGGTGCCCGGATGCGCCGCGCAAGGTGCTGCTCTACGGGCTCTTCGCCATGCTCTCGACCGCGATGAACCTCGGTGCCCAACAGATGGCCGTGGTACTGCTGGCCGGACGCGTGAGCGACGTCCTGCACGCGTCGCTTCTGTGCGGGACCGCCGCGGGCTTCGCGTCGAAATACCTGCTCGACAAACGCTTCGTCTTCTTCGACCGGTCCGCCCGGCGTCGCGACGAGGCTCGCAAGGTCGTCGTCTATGGCGTGTTCAGCGTCGCCACCACGGTGATCTTCTGGGGCTTCGAGCTCGGCTTCCTTCGAGCTTTCGGGACACCGCTGGCGAAATACGTCGGGGCCGTGTTCGGGCTTGCCATCGGCTACGCCGCGAAATTCGTCCTGGACCGCCGCTTCACCTTCACGGACGCGCGGGCCTGATCACCAGTCGGACGCCTGAGCCTGGCCGTCCAGCACTTCGGCCAGGCGCGACCGTGCCGCGGCTGCCGTCCCGTCGGGCAGCGCCGCGACGGCGTGGAAGCGGGCTTCCAGGATCTCCCAATCCGGTTCCCTTTCGGACAACACCCGGAAGGTCCGCGCGACATAGACCGCCACGTGGTCCCGCCGCGAGACGCGTCGGTTGAAGTAGAGCCCGAACAGGCGCGGCATGTCGGGCTCGATCGCGATGGCGCATTCCTCCCTCGTCTCCCGCACCAGGGCTTCGATCACGGTCTCGCCGGCCTCGACGGCACCGCCGGGAAGGTGCCAGCCCGGCACGTAGGAATGGCGCACCAGGAAAACCTTGATATTCCCGGCCGCGTCGCTCTCGTCCAGGATCACGGCCCTCACCCCGATCGTGAGCGGCCGGGTCAGGCGAGCCGTGGCATGGATGAGGCGCGGCGCGAGCCGCTGGAGGCCTCCCGGAAGGCTCACGCTCCATTTCATCCGACCCATCCTCGCCTGCATTGACCGCCGCGGCCCGTCGGCCCGGTTCCCCGGACCTTGACGACAACGGATCCGCGGGTGAGAGGAGTGGCCCTGTGACCTTCCTTCTCGCCCATCTGTCCGACGCCCATATCGGACCGCTACCACGACCACGCACACGTGAGCTCATGGGCAAACGGTTGACCGGCTATGTCAACTGGAGGCGGCGCGGCCGGTTGCACGACATGGCGGTGCTGGGCCGTATCGTCGACGACATGCACGCCCACGCACCCGATCACATCGCCATGACCGGTGACATCCTCAACATCGGTTTGCCGGCCGAGTTCCCCTTCGCCCGTGCCTGGCTCGAGACGCTCGGGCCCCCTAAGGACGTGTCGTTCGTGCCCGGCAATCACGATGCCTACGTCCGCTCCTCCATGCCTCATCTCGCCAGCACCTTCGCGCCTTGGGTGGCCGAGATCGGCGTCGAGGATGGCCTGCCCTTCGCGTTCCCCTACCTGCGCCGGCGTGGCCCCCTGGCCCTCATCGGGCTCAGCTCGGCCATTCCGACGGCGCCGCTCCTCGCGTCGGGAGCGCTCGGCGCGGAGCAATGCGCGGCGCTCGGCACCCTCCTGGCCGAAACCGGGCGGCAGGGGCTCGCGCGAGTCGTGATGATCCACCACCCGCCCCACAGCACGGGTGCCACGGGCGGGCGAGGTCTGCGGGACGCCAGCCGTTTCGAGGCCATCATGGCCCAACAGGGCGCCGAGCTGGTGATCCATGGGCACAACCACAGGGCCTCGGTGTCGCGTCTGCCGGGGCCGCGGGGGCCGGTTCCGGTCGTGGGTGTGCCGTCCTGTTCGGCGGTGCCGGGCAGCCACGGCCACCTCGCGGCCTACCATCTCTACCGGATCGAGGAACACCAGCAGGGCTGGTCCATCGTGGCGGACCGACGCGGCATCCTGCCCGGGGCACACGAGATCACCGACCTCGAACCGCTGGCGCTGTGAGATCGTCCGCTCACCAGTTCGGAACCCGCCCCTGCGCATATTGCAGTCCGAACCAGACGAGACCACCGAGTGCCACGAGACCGAGCCCGTCGATCAGCAGGCGTAGACTCCAGGCGACGCCCGCTCCTGCCTTGCGGGACATGGGCTTGTCGGCGACAGGCATCGCGGAGCCGGCGCCGTCGTGTGCTGCCATGCCGTTGGACAGACCGGCCGAAACGCTCGCCAGCATCTTCTCCCGCTCGATCAACCGCCGGGCGATATAGGCCGTGAGCGCGCTCAGCATGGCGCCGACGCTGTCGCTCTCGGCCAGAAGCACTCTCCCATCCCGGCGATCCTGCAGGAACCGATAGGTTCGCCGATCACGGGCCATCTCGACGAAGGCGATCATATCGATGAAAAGGCGCGGATGTTCTCCCGGGACCATGCCGGTGTCGAAGAGATCAACGTCGGCCGGAACCTGGGCCAGCACGGGTTCCAGCATCTCGCGCAGGAGATCGAGCCGCGCCATCTCGGCGTCGCGAAGATCGCCCACGACTTGCGACCGTTCCGCTTCCTCGATCCGCGCCGTCCGCAACGCCGCGGACAGGCCCGACAACCGCCCCTCGCGCTCCAAGTCCCTGTCGCCCATGTGACTTTCCAAACCGGCGCACCCGAACCGTAGCAAGGCCGATCAATTGTGGACTATTTTCGGGCGACGCGAAGATCAGATGGGGACTAGCCTTGACCGACCTGCCGCCAAGCGTCTTGCGTTTCCGGGAGGCAGCGGCCCGTCGCGGCCTCGCGGCCGAGATCGTCATGCACGAGAGTCCGGCCCGGACGGCCGAGGACGCGGCGGCAGCCTGCCGTTGCGACCTCGGCCAGATCGTCAAATCATTGGTGTTCCGGGGATCGGAAAGCGGTTTGCCTCTCCTGTTCCTCGTGTCGGGTCGACAGCGCCTCGATGTGGCATTGGCGTCCGACGCGGCCGGAGAAGCCATCGTACGACCGGACGCAGCCTTCGTGCGAGCCGCGACGGGCTATGCCATCGGCGGCGTCCCGCCGCTCGGGCACGAACGCCCGGCCCGCACCTTCATGGACCGGGTGCTGTTCGACTTCGAGACCGTCTGGGCTGCGGCCGGCCATCCGAATTCGGTCTTTCCGGTCGCGCCGGAACGGCTGCTGGCGGTGACCGGCGCCGTCGTGGCCGATCTGGCGGAAACGACGAACCCGACGGACCTCTGACGGCTTCCGGGAAACGGCGCGACGCGCGCCGGCTCAAGGCTTTCCCCCGGCGATGGCCGCCAGCATCTCGCTCAGCGTCGCGCCAGCGCCCTTCTCCTGGATCGATGCCCGATAGCGGGCGTAGTCGGCCGCGAACGCCGGACTCCCTTCGAGCCCCCAACCCGCGAAGGCACCGAGACCGAGCCCCTTCTTCAGATCGGCATCGGCCGCCAGCGCGTGGTCCGCGGCACTGACGTGAGGCTCCACGACGGGGAAGCTCTGTCCCTTGTCGTCGACACCACGCAGATATTCCGTGAAGGCCGCCAGCAGAAAGGCGATCCGGCGGTGGTCGCCGCCACGCGCCACGATGGTGCGCGCGGTGTCCTGGATGAATTGCGGCAGCTTCGACGCGCCGTCCGAAGCGATGCGCAACAGCTGATCGCCGATCGCCGGGTTGCGGTAGCGGCGCAGCAGCAGCTCCGCGTATTGCCCGACCGACATGCTGGGCGGCGCATCGAGCAGCGGCCCAGCGTCCCGCGACAGGAACTGGTCCAGCAGGGCGTCGATGTTCGGGTCCTTCATGGCGAGGTGGACGATGCGGTGTCCGACCAGGATGCCCGGGAAGGTCATCATGCTGTGCGAGGCGTTCAGCATCCTGAGCTTCACCTGCTCGTAGGCATCGACGGCGTCCGTGAACTCCACCCCCACCCGTTCGAGCGGCGGACGCCCGTTGCAGAACGTGTCCTCCACCACCCATTGGATGAAATCCTCGGCGAAGATCGGCGAGGCGTCGTCGAGCTTGGTCTCGCGGTTGAGCCGCTCCTTGTCGGCCGGACCGACGGCCGGCGTGATGCGGTCCACCATGCAGGACGGGAACGCGACATTGGCCTCGATCCAGTTCGCCAGCGCCGGATCCTTGGCACGGGCGAAGCTGAGGAGCGCCGTCTTCACCACATGGCCGTTGTGCCTGAGGTTGTCGCAGCTCAGCACGGTGAAGGGCGGCGTCCCCGCGTCGCGCCTCCGGCGCAAGGCCTCGGTCAGGATGCCGAAGCTGGTGCCCGGCAAGCCGCCCGCGAGGTCCTTCGCGACCGCCGGGTCGTCTAGCTTGAAGCGGCCGTTCTCGTCGGTGTTGTAGCCGCCTTCCGTGACCGTCAGCGTGACGATCCGGATCGCCGGGTCGGCCAGGCGCTTCAGCACGGCCTCGGGGTCGGAGGGGGCATGCAGGTACTCGACGATGCTGCCGATGATCGACACCGTGGGTTCGCCTTCGGGCGGGTAGACGCTGAGCGAATAGAGACCGCCCTGCCCCTGCAGCGCCTTCGCCTTGGCGCGCTCGCTCTCCACATCCATCAGGCCGATGCCCAGGATGCCCCAGCCCTCCTGCCCCGACAGGGCCAGGACCTGGTCGATGTAGACGGCCTGGTGCGCCCGGTGGAAATTACCGACGCTGAGGTGGGCGATGCCGGCCTTGACCTTGGATCGATCATAGGCGGGCTTCGCGACGGAAGCCGGCAAGGTGGGGAGTGTTGACGTTTCGATCACGGACGAAGCCTCGCTCTGCGACGGTCGCGCGGAATCGAACATCGTGGCGAATGGTCATCCTCCCGCCTGTCCCCTGTCGATTCCACGCGCAGGTTGTTGCCCTAGAGTGCAACGGGGTGTCGGACCGCGCAAGGGCGAGCTGGCACTCGTTAAGGCAGGACCGCACGACGGCATGCCAAGCAGGCCGGGATGGAACGCATCCATCCGGCCGTCGGGCGCTCCTGCGAGTCGGTCGCATGTCTGGCCGACGCGGGATCTCCTACGAGCGCGAGGCTCCGGCGACCGACGCCAGCGTGGCGGGGTCGTCGATATCCAACGTGACGGCGGCGTCTGCGAGATCAACCTCTTGGACGCGGGCCCGGGCCAGCATCTTGCGGGCCCCCTCGTCGCCCTGCAGCGCCCCGGCGGCACCGAAAAGCGAGCGTGCCAGCAGGGCCGGGTTCCCGCGGCGGCCCGCATGAACCGGCACGACGGCTTCGAGACCGGGTTCGACTTCGAAACAGGCGATCACGCGATCGATCAACGCCCCCGTCACGCCCGGCATGTCGCCGAGCAGGATCACGGCACCGGCGACATCGCCGGGGAGCGCCGCGAGACCGGCACGCAGCGACGAAGCGAGGCCGGTCGCGTATTCCGGGTTCGACACGCAATCGACCGCCAAACCGTCGAGCGCCGCCGCGACTTCCCGCGCTGCATGGCCCGTCACGACCACGATCGGACGGGCTCGGCTCGCGAGAGCCGCCTCTGCCACATGGCGGACGAGCGGTGTGCCGTCGAGCAGGGCCACGAGCTTGGTCGATATCGTGGGGTCGGCAGCCCGGTAACGGCTTGCGGTCCCGGCCGCCAGGATGACGGCCGCCACCCGGCTCACCCGATACGTCTCACGCCACGGGTTCGCGCTGAACCGCCGTCGCCGTCACGGCGTCGCCGAGACGCGGCTGCGGCCTCGACACGATCTCCATCAGGAGCCCGCCGGCCCCCAGACGACGGATATCCGCCGAGGTCACCGGGATATCGGCCAGGAGGCGCTGCAGCACCCAGTCGAAACCGTTCTCCTTGGGGCTCCGGGCGCAGCCCGGCGCACCCAGGACCGGCAAGCCGCCCAGCGTTCCGAGCAGCAGCAGATTGCCCGGATCGACCGGCATGCCGAAGTGATCCACCGTGCCGCCCGCCCGCTCGATCGCGGCCGGAATGACGTCGCGCCGGTCCGCGATGGCCGAGGCCCCGAATACGATCAGCATATCCTGCGACGGAGCGAGCCGACGCAGCGCGCCAGTCAAGGCACCCGTGTCGTGCGGGACCTGGATGTCGGCCGTGATGAAGGATCCGGTCGGAACGAGGCGATCGGCAAGAACCCGCAGCGTCTTGGCGATGACGCTCGCCTTGAGGCCCGGCAGGACGGTCGAGACGACGCCGATGCGGCGGGGCCGGTAGGGGGCGAGCCGCATCGGCGGCGCGGCCGCCAGCGTCGCGACCGACGCGTCGAGCACGAGCCCCGAAACCGCGAAAGGGATGATTTTCACCGTTCCCACCATCTCCCCGTCCTCGACGGCGCGGAAGGGAGGCAAGGTCGCGAGCGTGAGCCGTTCGTCGACCGCGTTGAGACGGTCCACCGCCGCGGCATCGACCTCGAGGACACCATTGCCGCAGGCGAAGATATTGGCGCGCCCCGTAAACGCCCTCTCGATCCTGAGACCCGGTCCGGCTACGGCCCCGGCGAGGTGCCGCGCCGCGACATTCTCGTCGACGTCGCCGTCTTCGAGCGCCGCCACGACGATCGACTCGACACCGGCGCAACGCAGGGTCTCGATATGATGAGCCGCGATGCGGTCGCCCTTCTTGAGCACCAGGCCATCGACCTGCACGCCATGCGCCACGAGCGCACCGCAACTCTCGCCAACCGGAACGGGGCCGAACTTCAAGGCGAGACCCCGTCCCTCTCGCTCCGCAACGGTTTCTTGCGAAGCGCCTCGATCACCTGGCCCAGAACCGACACGGCGATCTCGGCCGGACTCACGGCACCGATGTCGAGCCCGATCGGCGCATGGATCCGACCGATGGTGGCGTCGTCGAAACCCGCCTTTCCGAGACGCACGACCCGCGCCGCATGCGTCTTTCGAGACCCGAGCGCACCGATATAGAAACACTCGGCCCGCAAGGCCGCATCGAGGGCGGGATCGTCGATCTTGGGGTCGTGCGTCAACGCCGCCACGGCCGTGAACCGGTCGAGGCCGAGCCGTTCGATCGCGAGGTCGGGCCATTCGGCCAGTACCGTGACGTCGGGGAAGCGTGCGGCCGTCGCGAAGGCGGTTCGCGGATCGACGATCGTGACGTCCAAACCGGCGAGTCTGGCCATCGGGGCCAGGGCCTGGCTGACGTGAACGGCACCGATCACCAGAAGCCGGACCGGCGGCACCTGGACGGCGAGGAACATGGATCCTTCCGCCGAACCGACCATGCCGCTCTTGCCCATTCGCAACGCCGTCGCGATCGGTTCGGCCAACGGATCCGCGGCGACGTCGGCGGCGAGGACCAGCCTTTGATCGCCTGACGCGAGATCCGTCACCAGGACGGCAGCCCGCCGGGCCATGCGTTCGGCATTGAGAGCCGTGAGAAGGGAAAGCCGCATTCAGTCGACCCGCTCCACATAGACCTTGATCTTGCCGCCGCAACTCAGCCCGACGCGCCAAGCGGTCTCGTCGGCGACGCCGAATTCGAGGATCCGGGGCGCACCATGGCCGATGACGTCGATCGCCTCGGTCACGACCTCGCCTTCGACGCATCCGCCCGACACCGACCCGAGGAAATTGCCCTCGCCGTCGACCACGAGATGGCTGCCGACCGGGCGAGGAGCCGAGCCCCAGGTTTCGACCACCGTGGCCAGCGCCACGCCTCGCCCTTGGTGGCGCCAGGCTTCCGCGCTGGCCAGGATATCGTCGTCGGTCGCCATCATTGCGTGTCCTCAGGATACGGCCGCAAGCCAGGGCTTGGGATCCGCCTCGCGCGTCGCCTCGCCGCCGAGGGCGCGGCACAGGTCCGCGACTGCTCTTAGATTGTGGATCGGCCTGAATTCGTCAACGAAGGGAAGCATGGCCCGGATCCCCGACGCCTTGGCCTCGAACCCTTGGTAACGCAGAAGTGGGTTCAACCAGATCAGCCGGCGGCAGGACCGTTGCAGGCGGCGCATTTCGGCGCCGAGTTCGCCGGACGTGTCGCGTTCGAGACCATCGGTGAAGAGGATCACGGTCGCCGACTGGCCGGCAACGCGGCGCAGCCAGTGCTTGTTGAAAAGGTGCAGCGACTCGCCGATGCGCGTGCCGCCCGACCAATCCGGAACCGCATGGGCCACGGCAGCCAAGGCCGCGTCGATATCCCTGTGCTCGAGGGCGCGCGAGATGTTGGTCAGGCGGGTGCCGAACAGGAAACTGTGCACCTTGCGGCGCGCCGCCAGCGCGTGAAGGAAGTGCAGGAAGGTCCGCGTGTAATCCGCGACCGATCCGGAGATGTCGCAGATCGCGACCACGGGCGGCGTCATGGTCACGGGGGAGCGTCGCGCGAGGTCGATGCCGGCACCTCCGGCACGGAGCGAACGGCGGAAGGACCGCCGCGGATCGATGCGGGAACCGCGAAGGTCCGCCGCAAGGCGCCGGCGCCGGATCTCGTCGCGCGGCAGCCGCAGCCGCGCGATCTCGGCCGCGGCGTCGGCGATCTCGGCCGAGGTCATCTGGGCGAAATCCTTGGCTCGCAGGATCTCCTCGGCCGAGACCGTCAGCTTGGCGTCGAAGTCGAGCGAGGAATGCTGAATTTCGGGCTCGCGCGCCTGTTTGAAGAGGGCCTCCGCGATGCGGGCGGCTCCGGCCTCGGGCTTCGGGCGGTCCTTGGATTTCGGGTCGGCCACCGGCGACATCGCGGCGATCAGCTGTTCGAGGAAGCCGCGACGCTTCCAGAAGATCCGGAACACGCCGTCGAAGACGACGCTCTGCTCGTGCCGCTTGACGAAGACGGCCCTGAGGATGGCCTGGAAATCGTCCCGGGTCGTCAGCGGGGCGGCGGTCGCGGCCGCGATGGCGTCGAGCACCGCGCCGGGGCCGACCGGCAGACCCGCGACCCGCAAGGCTCGCGCGAAGTAGAGCATGTTGTCGGCGAGACGGCCGGGGGCGAGGCCGGTCATCGATGCATCTGCGGACACGCTCATCGCGATCACCTCACCCGTGTCGCTGATGGTCGACCTCGATCCGGCCCTGCGCCATGCGGTAAACGATCCGGTCACCGACCTCGACGGCGCCGAGGTCCTCGTCCCGGTCGGGCAGAACCGCAATGGCGCGCCGTCCGATGAAAACCAGCACCTGATTGTTGCTCGACGCCCCGAGGGTCGCCCAGCGTCTGATCTGAGCCAAATAGGGCGATCGCCGCCAGGAGGTCGGCGTGCCCGCGTCCGGGGCGAGGACCAGGCGGCGACCCTCCATTTCCGTGTACATGACGAATTTGGCGACGTCCGGCCGCCATTCGGGGCCGAGCCGGCCGTTCCGCATCCAGTGGCAGAAGAACAGGCGGCACACGCCGGGCCGCGTCTCGTGGATGCCGCAGCCTCGCGCCTGGACCACGTGGCGGCACCATTGGCCCGGTCCCTTGTCGAGCTCGGGGATCCCGAAGGCCTTGCAGCAGACCGTGCAGGTGCCGCAGGTCCGCCCGGGAACGAGGCCGGATGCGGCCGGCGTCGGCGCCTCGGATTGGGAGAAGACCGGATCGCCTGCGGTCACGCCAGGTTCATCTCGGCCTTCACCTCGTCGATGATGGCCTTGGTTCGCGAGCCGCTCATCCGGGCAATGTCGTCCTGATATTTGAGGAGAACGCCCAACGTGTCGTTGACGAGGTCGGGGTCGAGCGCCACGGCATCGAGTTCGGTCAACGCCGTGGCCCAGTCCAGCGTCTCGGCGACGCCCGGCGATTTGAACAGGTCCTCGCGGCGGATCCTCTGCACGAAGGCCACGAGTTCGCGGGTGAGTGCCGCGGGGGCATGAGGCGCCTTTTCGGCCACGATCCGTCGTTCGCGATCGGCATCGGGGTAATCGATCCAGTGGTACAGGCAGCGCCGCTTCAGCGCGTCGTGGATCTCGCGCGTGCGGTTCGACGTGATGATGACGATGGGCGCCGCGGGCGCCGTGATGGTGCCGAGTTCCGGCACCGTGACCTGGAAGTCGGACAGGATCTCGAGCAGAAAGGCCTCGAAGGCCTCGTCGGTCCGGTCGAGCTCATCGATCAGAAGCACTGGAGCACCGCCGGCCTGAGCCTCGAGCGCCTGGAGCAGCGGTCTCTTGATCAGGTAGCGGGCCGAAAAGACATCCTCCTGGAGGCGGTCGCGGTCGGTGTCGCCTCCCGCCTCGGCGAGCCGGATCGCCATCATCTGGCCGGCGTAGTTCCATTCGTAGACGGCACTCGCGACGTCGAGGCCCTCGTAGCATTGCAGCCGGATCAGCTTCCGTCCCAAGGCGGCGGCCAGCACCTTCGCGATTTCGGTCTTGCCGACCCCGGCTTCGCCTTCCAGCATCAGCGGCCGGCCGAGCCGCAGAGACAGAAACAGGACCGTCGCGAGCGCGCGGTCGCCGATGTAGTGAGCGCCGCGCAGGAGCGCGAGCGTCTCGTCGATGGTGGCCGGAAGCGCTTCAGCGGGCATGGATGTCCGAAATGGTCTGTGCAAGGCGCTTTAGGCTACTGCGGTCGGCAATGCCACAACCTTCCCGATGCTGGGCGGTCGCAGTTGACCCGAAGGCCGAAGCGGCGACGGGTTGGCGTAAACTGCCGCGCCGCGCCCCACGTGTCACGCTTTCAGGTGACGTCCTCCCCGTCGCGGGTCCGTTGCGGGGAGGAGTCCTGCACCGGCTCAGCCGATCGCAGCCTTGAGGGCCCGCCGCGCCATGACCCCAATGAGATGCGCCCGGTAATCCGCACCCGCGTGAATGTCCGCATTGAGACCGTCGGCGGAGGCCTTCAGGCCCGCGATGGCGCCGTCCGAGAAATCCTTCTGAAGGGCTTCTTCGAAGGCTGTCGCGCGGAATACGCCGCTGGCACCCGCACCCGTCACCGTGACACGGACCTCGCCGTCTTTCCGCTTGGCCACGAACACGCCGACCATCGCGTAGCGCGAGGCCGGATTGCGGAACTTCTCGTAACCCGCCTTCTCGGGGATCGGCCACGAGATCGCAGTGATGATCTCGCCTTCCTTCAAGGCCGTCTCGAATAGGCCCTTGAAGTAATCATCGGCCGCGATCTCGCGCTTGTTGGTCACGATCGTGGCACCCAGCGCCAAGGCGGCTGCCGGGTAATCGGCCGCGGGATCGTTGTTGGCCAGCGATCCGCCCATGGTGCCGCGAGAGCGCACGGCGGGATCGCCTACCACTCCGGCCATGCCGGCCAGCGCCGGGATGGCGCTGCGCAGGAGGTCGGACGTGGCGATCTCGCCATGGCGGGTCATGGCGCCGATCACGATCCGGTCGCCTTCCTGCCGGATCCCCGACAGGCTGCCGCGCAATCCGCCGAGATCGACGACGTCGGACGGGCTCGCGAAGCGCAGCTTCATGGCGGGCAGCAACGTCTGGCCGCCGGACATGAGCTTGGCATCGGCGTTGGCCGACAGCAGAGCCACGGCGTCGTCCACGCTGGAGGGTCGATGGTAGGTAAAGGCGTACATGGAGCATCTCTCCGGAAAACGGCGTGTCAGGCGCTTATTCGGCCGCCAGTTTGACCGGCGTGCGCTGGGCCGCGCGCCAAACGACCTGAGGCGTCGCCGGCATGACGACCGCTTCGTGCCCGAGGGCGTCCGTGATGGCATTGATCACGGCCGGCGGCGACGCGATGGCCCCGGCTTCGCCGCAACCCTTGATGCCGAGCGGGTTCGACGGGCACCGGGTCTCGGTCGTCTCGACGACGAAGTTCGGAAAATCGTAGGCCCGCGGCATCTGGTAGTCCATGTAGCTCGCCGTGACGAGCTGGCCTTCCTTGTCGTAGACGGTGCCTTCGAAAAGGGCCTGGCCGACCCCCTGGGCGATGCCGCCGTGCACCTGGCCCTCGACGATCATCGGGTTGATCAGCACGCCGAAATCGTCGACCGCGACCCACCGCTCGATCCGGGTGACGCCGGTGTCCGGGTCGATCTCGACCTCGCAGATGTGGACGCCCGACGGAAAGGTGAAATTGGTCGGGTCGTAGAAGGCGCCTTCCTTCAAGCCGGGCTCCAACTCCTGCCCGTTGAACTTATGCGCCACATAGGCCTGCAGGGCCACGGATGCGAAATCGATCGCCTTGTCGGTGCCCTTGACCGTGAACTTGCCGTCCTTGAACTCGATGTCCTGTTCGCTGGCCTCGAGCACGTGGCCCGCGACCTTCTTGGCCTTGGCCTCGATCTTGTCGAGCGCCTTGACGATGGCCGACATGCCGACCGCGCCCGAGCGCGACCCGTAGGTGCCCATGCCCATCTGCACCTTGTCGGTGTCGCCGTGCACGATAGCCACATTGCCGATCGGGATGCCGAGCCGGTCCGACACGAGCTGGGCGAAGGTGGTTTCGTGGCCCTGGCCGTGGCTGTGAGACCCGGTCAGGACCTCGACGGTGCCGACCGGATTGACCCGGACCTCGGCCGATTCCCACAAGCCGACTCCGGCCCCGAGCGAACCCACCGCGGCCGAAGGCGCGATGCCGCAGGCCTCGATATAGGCCGAGAAGCCGAGGCCGCGCAGCCGGCCCCGCCGCTCGCTCTCGGCACGCCGGGCCGGAAAACCCTTGTAGTCCACGGCAGCCAACGCCTTGTCGAGCGAAGCCGCGTAGTCACCCGTGTCATAGCACATGATGACGGGCGTCTGATGTGGGAAGCTCGTGATGAAGTTCTGTCGCCGGAACTCGGCCGGGTCCTTCTTCAACTCGCGCGCCGCCACCTCGACGATACGCTCGACCACGAAGGTGGCCTCGGGCCGGCCGGCGCCGCGGTAGGCGTCCACCGGCGCCGTATTGGTGTAGACCGCGTCGACCTCGACGTAGATGGCCGGAATGTCGTACTGCCCCGAGAGGAGCGGCGCGTAGAGATAGGTCGGCACCGAGGACGAGAAGGTCGACAGGTAGGCTCCGAGGTTGGCCACCGTGTGGACCCTGAGCGCCGTCATCTTGCCGGAAGCATCGGTCGCAAGCTCCGCATGGGTGACGTGATCACGGCCGTGGGCGTCCGACAGGAAAGCTTCCGTCCGCTCCGCCGTCCACTTGACCGGACGCCCCACCTTCTTGGCCGCCCAGACGCAAACCGTCTCCTCGGCATAGATGAAGATCTTTGATCCGAAACCGCCGCCGACGTCGGGCGCGATAACCCTCAGTTTGTGCTCGGGCGCGATGCCGATGAAAGCCGACAGCACCAGCCGGGCCACGTGGGGATTCTGGCTCGTGGTGTAGAGCGTGAAACCGTCGGTGCCGGAGTCCCAGTCGCCGACCGCGGCCCGCGGCTCCATGGCGTTCGGGATCAGGCGGTTGTTGACGATGTCGAGCTTGGTCACATGCGCCGCGCGGGCGAAGGCGGCCTCGGTCTCGTCCTTGTTGCCGAGATGGAACTCGAACACGGTATTGTCGGGCGCGACCTCGTGGACGGCCTCTCCCCCCGCCGTGCGGGCCTTGCCGGTCTCGGCCACGGCCGGCAGTACCTCGTAGTCGACCACGATCTTCTCGGCCGCATCCTTGGCCTCGGCGTAAGTGTCGGCGATCACGACCGCGACATGGTCGCCGACGTAGCGCACCTTGCCCTGGGCCAGGGCCGGATGCGGGCCAGCCTTCATGGGCGAGCCATCCTTGGAGTGGATCATCCAGCCGCAGATGAGGCCGCCGACCTTGTCGTCGGCGAGGTCCTGCCCGGTGAAGACCGCAATCACACCGGGCTCGTCGGCCGCCGCCGCGGTGTCGATCGACGCCATGCGCGCATGCGCATGAGGCGAGCGAAGGAAATAGGCATAAGCCTGTCCCGGGCGGTTCACGTCATCGACGTAGTGGCCCTTGCCGGTGATGTAGCGCTGATCTTCGAGACGACGCACGGGGGCGCCGATACCGGTTGCACTCATGGTTTCCTCCGAAACTGGGACGCCTGACGGTCTTTTTCTGGCGGCCTTGGCCCATATGGCCGTCAACCCCCGCTCCGGCATCGATCATCTTAAGGTCGGTCCACAACCCTGCCACGGCCGGGGTCGGGATCATCGCATCCGGGCCCGCATGCAGCCCGTGTCGCCGTTCACTCGGCCGCGATGAGCGGCGCCTCGACGGGCGCCCCCATGGCTTTGGCACCAGCCGCAACGGCTTTCACGATATTGTGGTAGCCGGTGCAACGGCAGAGATTGCCTTCGAGCTCCTCGCGGATCACATGCTCGTCGAGGTCGTGCCCTTTTCGGGCCACGAGGTCGACCGCCGTCATGATCATACCGGGGGTGCAAAAGCCACATTGAAGACCATGGTGCTCGCGGAAGGCTTCCTGCATCGGGTGGAGATGGCCGCCTTGCGCAAGCCCCTCGATCGTCGTCACCACGGCGCCGTCGCAGGATAGCGCGAGCGTGGTGCAGGACTTCACCGCCATACCATCGATATTGACCACGCACGCGCCGCATTGGCTGGTGTCACAGCCGACATGCGTCCCCGTGAGCCGCAGGCCATCGCGGAGAAACTGGACCAGTAGAGTGCGGGGATCGATCTCCCGCGTCACGGCTTTACCGTTCACCGTCATCGCTACGGTCTGCATGAACCCTCCCGGTTTCAGTCAAGCCGGCCGCGGGCATGTCCCTCAGCGGATCGGCTCTGATTGCCGGTGAGTTTGGATCGGCACCACTAGCCGGTCAAGCAGATGTTCGGAGCCTCGATCCGGACGACGGTCGAAACGGCGGGGAATTCGTCCAACCCACGGGCACGCTCCACGGGGCCGATCCTTCTGCCGCGTTCTAAGCCGACACTTGGTCGCAGGTCGGCCCTGTCGAAATCTTCATTCCTCGGCAGTCGCCGGTGAATGCACATCGGCAACTTCGTCGATCAGAAGACTGATCCGCTTGCGGATCAGTGGATTGCGGATCCGCAGGATCGCAGCTGCCATTCTCATGCTTTCGCGCATCTCGGCGACATCGCCGGAAGGCAGCGGACCATCGTCGAAGAACGCCGCCACAGGCGCCTTCAGCACATCCGCGATCCGCAACAGGGTCGCGGCGGAAATACGATCCCGTCCGGATTCGTATTTTTGGATCTGTTGAAAGCTGACCTGAATGGCAGCACCGAGCGCGGTCTGGTTCATGCCGAGCCGGATTCGCGCCGCCCGGACCCTGGCACCCAGTTCTTGATCGAACGCCCGCGACCGCGAGTTGCGGCCGTGAGATGGGGCGGACTTCGCGGAAGCGTCCTCCAAAGGCACAGTGGGTGACGACGGACGCTCGTCGCTCTGCTCACCTTGTTGAGCTACGGTTGAACTTCGCATCAAGGATCCCCTCAGGTCGGCGCCGGCCCTCGCGGTCCGTCGTACATTACGTCTTCAGCGCAGGATCTCCGCAGACACGGCAGATAGAAAACTGTCGATCTCAGCCGTTAAGCCGTTCTCGACCATCCCGCCGTCCACGACCACCGGTCGGCAGCGCTCCCACTCACCGGTTTCATCGCAAACGCGGCAGATCACGATCGGATCCCCGTTGCGATTTGTCGCGCAAACTTTTACGCGAATTAGGTTACGCGATCGTTGTTGACTAATCAATAGCACAATGTTTGCCGATACAGAGTTGTATCCGACAGTGAGTTGGCAGTCGATGTGTCGATCTACGTGCCCGGGACGCGCAACATCGACTCATCAATTGCGGTGTGCAATCGTTACTACGATGAACGACTAGTTGCAAATTCAAAGCTTCTTTAATTAAATCCAATCAATTGTAGTTTCAAATAATTCGTGTCGGTTTGAAGACCTCATTGAGGAACAATGCTCGGCTGGTTATATTCTACCGTGGCGAGAACCGCCGTGTACTTTTCGACGTACCAGTAGATGGATGTGAGTTGTAGAACGTAGAAGCTGGGCGTGCTGGCTCGCCGATCCGACGTCACGGCTCAGATCCGGGCTGCTGCGGTTGAACCTCGTTTCGACCCGATGCGGTCCGATTGCTTGCCGTCGTGCCGATCCACCGCTAAGAAGGACGCACGCGGGCGTAGTTCAATGGCAGAACGGCAGCTTCCCAAGCTGCATACGAGGGTTCGATTCCCTTCGCCCGCTCCA